>JBOGXG010000333.1:0-2932 GCA_050694195.1 Actinomycetota bacterium
GCTGGGGATCGTGTACAGGATCCCGGAGACCGCGGTGATCGGTGCCAGGTAGCGCCGATGCCGGTAGGCGAACAGCGCTAGGGGGAAGGAGATCAGGAACCCGATGCCGACCGCGATCACGGTCAACCAGAGATGCTCGACCGTCTTCATCCATATCTCGTCGCCTCGGTCGGCGATCCAATCCCACCGGAACAACTCGTTCACGAGATGATCTCCTTGGAGATGCGCTCGAGCGTGAGGATGCCCTCGTAACGCTGCCCCTCCCTCGCCACGGCGGCCACCTGCGTCCGCGACGTGACGATCGCGTCGAGCGCTTGCCGGAGCGAACTGGCGCCCGTGACGAACGCGCTGAAAGGCCGCGGGGTGGCCTCGCCCACCGTTTTCCGACCCGTGAGTCCATCCTCGTCCACCCACCCGAGGAGCTCGCCATCTTCGACGACGCTGACCCAATCGAAGCCGAACTTCTGCATCTGCCGGCGCGCATCGTCGATCCCCGCCGAAGGAGCAACGACGGGACCCTCTTCGATCTGGATATCCGACACCTTGAGGAGCGCCAATCGCTTCAGCCCACGCTCGGTCCCCACGAACCGCTTGACGAATTCGCTGGCAGGTTCGCGCAGGATCTCCTCCGGCGACGCGAACTGCTCGAGTACGCCGCCGACGTTCAGGATCGCGATCCGGTCGGCCATCTTGATGGCTTCGTCGATGTCATGCGTGACGAACACGATCGTCTTCTGGAGCCGCTGCTGGATGTCGAGGAATTGATCCTGCAGCCGCGCCCTCACGATCGGGTCGACGGCTCCGAAGGGCTCGTCCATCAGCATCACCGGAGGATCGGCGGCAAGAGCGCGAGCAACGCCGACCCGCTGCCTCTGTCCTCCCGAGAGCTCGGCCGGATATCGATCCAAGAGAGCCGGGTCCAGTTCGAAGATCTGCACCAGCTCGTCGATCCGCTCCCCCGTCCGCTCCTCATCCCACCCCAGGAGCTTCGGCACCGTTCGGATGTTGTGAGCGATCGTTCGGTGCGGCATCAGTCCGACGCTCTGGATCACGTAGCCGATCTTGCGCCGAAGCTGAACGGGATCGTGGGCCATGATGTCGGTGCCGTTCACCTCGATGTGGCCCGAGGTCGGGTCGATCAACCGGTTGATCATCTTCATCGTCGTCGTCTTGCCGCAGCCGGAGGGACCGACCAAGACAACGGTCTCGCCGCCCGCGACATCCAACGTCAATCCCGACACGGCGGCGGGGCCGGGACCAAAGCGCTTGACGACATCGGTGAGCGAGATCATCGCCGCGCCGTTAGATCGACTCACTGGGAGATCCTCTATCGTCGTGCTAGTCGCGTTCCGAGAAGGTCAGCTCTATGCCGCCGACGACATCCGAGATGACGTTGTACATGAAGGCGAGGAAAAGATTGACCAGCGATCCGACAACAACGAATCCGAGGCCGACGAAGAACGCCCATCGTTCGACCAGCCCTAGGCTGATCTCGACGTCATCCCACAGGACCATGCCTCTACCGAAATCCTCGAGCGTTTCGAACAATCCCGCCGAGTCCACGAAGCTGTAGAGGACGGCGACGAAGATGAGCCAGAGCACCAGGAACACCGTGTACATCAACAGTGACAGCTTCAGAACACTGAAAGGTTGGACGTGCTTGATGCTGCGCTTGACACGCCGCGCGCCGATGCGCCGACCACGACGTTCCACGGGAACGGTGCTTCGTCGCTCGCGGGGTGGTGGACGTCGTCTCCGGGTTGTCGCTCCATGCTGGGGTAGAACCTCGGTGGCTCCCGCCGTCGCCGCTGCGGCCGCCTCCTCCTGACGGCGCTGGACGCGACGTTGCGACTCGATCTCCGAGGGAAGCGGGGCATCGAGAGCATCGAAAAGAGGTCCACTCCCGGACGATGAGTTAGACGCGAGATGACCCCCCGAAGTAGTGGTCTCCGGATCGGTGCGCCACTTACGAGACGCTTCTTCCCTGTCCACTCGGCCTAGCTCCTAGGTATCGGAGGTTTCCAGTATCGACTATCGCGGCCTGGTTCGCCGTCTACTAAGGGACGCGAGCCGCCCGAACGCCCAGACAGGGTGACTACGTGGGAAGCCGAGGTTGGCTCGCCTCGTCCACTTCGCCCACGACCAGCGCGACCGCCGAGACCTTGGCGCCGCTCGCAAGATTCATGACTCGGACGCCCGTCGTAGGTCGTCCTTGGCGCGAGATCGTGTTCACCCGCATCCGGATCACGACCCCGTCGTCGGAGATCAGGAAAACCTCGTCCTCCGGTGCGACGACGACCGCCCCGATGATGTCACCGCGCGGCTTCGTGAGCTTCATCGCGATGACGCCCTTGCCGGCGCGTCCCTTCCGTGGGAAGTGAGCCAGCTTCGTTCGCTTACCGAAACCCTGTTCCGTGACGACCAGGAGATCGTTGTCGTCCCTCGAGATGACATCGCAGGCGACGACCTCGTCGTCCTCGGCAAGGCGGATGCCGATCACTCCGGTGGCGGTACGACCCATGGGCCGTACGTGCTCCTCCTTGAAGCGGATCGCCTGGCCCTTCTTGGTGATAAGGAGGATGTCGTCCTTGCCGGAGGTCGGCTGCACCTTCACGACCTCGTCGCCCTCTTTGAGGTTCAGGGCGATGATCCCCTCGCGTCGGGACGAGTCGTATTCGCGGAACAACGTCTTCTTGACCATCCCGCCCTTGGTCGCGATGAGGAGATACCGATACGACTCGTAGTCGCGCGTGTCGATCACCGCGGCCGTGCGATCCTCTGGCCGCATCGGCACGACGTTCACGACAGCAGTGCCGCGCGAGGTCCTGTCGCGCTTCGGCAGTTCATGCGCCTTCACCCGATAGACGCGCCCGGATGAACTGAACAGCAGCAAGTACGCGTGGGCCGTCGTCGTGATGAGGTGCTCGACGAT
>JBOGXG010000334.1:0-17947 GCA_050694195.1 Actinomycetota bacterium
CCCTAGGCCTGCCGTCGCTCAGGTCGTGAACCGCGATGCGAACGTTGGTGAAACCATCTTTCATGATGTCCAATGAGATGAAGATGGCCGCAGCCGCATCGAGCCACCAGATGCCAAGACCGATACCGATCACTCCGACCATGCCGGCTACGGCGGTCATCCAGTCAGCCTTGTTCATCTCCGCATCTGCGTACAGAACCTTGTCGTGCAGTTCCCGAGCTATGGAGATCTTGATCCGGCCCAAGATGACGGCAGGGACCGCCGACCACAGGAGAGCGCCCAGCATGAACCAACCCAGCCAGACGGGTTCGCCGAAGGGCTGGACGACCCCTATCGGGGCGTGTTCGAAGGAGATGAACTTCATGAATGAGTCGTAGAAGATGAAAAGGCCGAGGCCGGCGAGAGCCATAGCGGCTGCGAAGTAGGCGATGCTGATCGCCGCGTGATGGCCGAAAGGGAATTCTTTATCGGGGGGCTTGCGGCGAACGCGGTCGCCGATCAAGAAGGCCATGGGGGGAACTAGGGAGAGGAGGTCCTCCAGCCAGACCGCCTTCATCGCCTGCGACGCTCCAAGCGTCAGATATACGAGAACGACGGCCGATACCAGGTAGGCGATCGTGATCCACTCGAAGCGGACCGCTTTCGCGCGCACCCTCTCCTTCTGCGGAGGGAGCTCGAAATCGCGCATCGTCCTCATGGGACCGCCTCCTCGAGCCGCGCGGTGACGCGCCCTGGATCGTCGAGGAGGAAGCGCTCGAGCCTAACGAGGAAAGCGTTCTCGCCCAACGGTGCCGCCATCACGTGATCGACCTCTTTCAGTTGGACGCCCGAGTCGACGACGTCGAGGTCGTCGAGGTGATAGTTCTCGGTCACGATCGGGCCGGAGAACGCCGCTACGTCGTCGACGCGAACGGGGACGGCATCCGTCTTCTCAAGGAGCCCGGCCGCCTCGGTTCCGGCCTCGACCCCGACCTCTATCCCCGCGATGTCCTCGGGGATCTCCTCCTCTGCCGGAAATGCCACGACGGTCTGGGTCGTGACGTACGTATGGGTGAGCGCCGCCTCCTTCGAGTAGGGGCTCGTCGCGTCCATGCCACCCACTACGAGGTCCAGTTCCTGCACGTGGAGCGCCGCCAGGAGTTCCGATTCGCTGCCGTCGAACCATTCCACGTCCGCGTCGATCTCTTCCGCGAACGCCCGCACGAGATCGATCTCGATGCCCGAGGGCTCCCCATCTTCGAAGGTTGCCCATGGAGGTGAGTCGATCACCCCGACCCGAATCGTCCCGCCCGAAACGCGCCTCAGGGTGCTCTCGGGATCGCGCGGGATGCCACAGCCGACGAGCATCATCGCGCCGAGCAAGCCGGCGATCACTCTCATAGGAAGGCTCTTACCCGGCGGCCAAGCGGATGAACGGCTCGTCCGGTTAGGAAGGGTCGAGTTCGGTCGTGAAGCGCGAGCGATAGGTCCCGTACTGCGACTCGATATCGGTGGAGCCCTTGGAGGCGACGATCATGAAACTCTCCGGGATCACCCACAGCCGGACGTCGTAGCGCCCCCGGAAATCGCCACGGAGCTCCATCGACGTGTCGAGAACGGCCGCCTCGTCCTCGCTCCCACCGATGGTCACTCGATCCGTCCCGACTACCTTGAACGAGTAGGAGCCGTCGACGCTGCCGTTCCGATCCCGCCAGCGACCGGTCCATCGCTCCCCGACCTCAAGCGGAATCTGTGCGGCGATGACGGGAGGGTCGGGCGCAATGACCGTGGTGAATCGGAAGGCGCCGCTCGAGAACGTGCTCTCCAACCGCGTGATCGTCGCCCGGCTCGGCGTCACCGAGTAGGTGACGGATTGGGTGCGCGAGCCGGAGCCCTCCGTCTCCGAGACGAATACCGCACGGGTCCGGCTCCTCTCGATGAAAGAGATGTCCACGGTCTGAGACGGGGGAAGGTCGCTGCGATCGCAGCTCGCGCCCCGGCAAAGCTCCTCCCAGCCCCTTTGCGCGTACGAGTACGAGCCCGCGGCGGGCACGGTGAGCCGCTCTCCGCTGCGATCATCCCGTGCGGCATGGCGACCTCGGTCGGCGCCCTCCGCCGTCGCAGCCGAAGAAGACCCGGAGGCGTCCTTCCGCGTCGATCCCTTCTCCCCACGCCCGACGCGTTCGCGCTCGGTCCGTCCGTCGTCGTTCTTCGTGGACGACGCCCCGCCGTTCTCGCCCTGCGCTGGGCCGTCGGATACCACTTCCGCCGCCGGGCCGTCGCTCGCGCGATCGGCGGGCTCGCCATTGCAGCCGGCGAGAAGAAGTGCCGCGAACATCGTCGCGGTCACGCGCCTCATTCGAACCTCAGCGCTTCGACGATGGGGGTTCTCAGGGCCGCCCGACTGGGGTATGCGCCGGCCCCCAGCGCGATCACACCGCCGACCACCAGCGTCAGGGCCATGAGGTCGTACGGCAGCTCGAAGGGGAACGAGAACGCATAAGCACGTTTCATGTCGCCCACCATCAAGTATCCGGTGACGAGGCCGACGATCCACGCACCCAGCCCTCCGATCAGTCCGATCGTTCCAGCCTCCGCGAGCAGGGTCTTGGTGACCGACGCGCCGTCCATCCCCACGGCACGCTGAAGGCCAAGCTCCCATCTGCGCTCGAGAACGGTGATGAACATCGTGTTCGCGATGGCCAGGGCGGCGACGATCAACGCGCAGAGCTGCACCGCTCGGGCGACCGAGAACATCTGGTCTATCGGGTCCCAGATATCGGAAAGCAACTGCTGTTGCGTCCTGACCCGAACCGGGATCCCCCCGGCCCGAGCGGCGTCCCTCACATTCTCCATCACTTGCGCCTGCGATGAACCGGGCTCGATCGTCACCTCGAATCGATCGACGGCGGACTCCTGCCAGTGCTCGAGGAAGGTCTCGTTGCTGAGGAAGAAGGCATCCAGTGGGTTGAGGTCGCTGACTATTCCCCCGACCTCGAAAGAGACTGCGCCCGTCGGCGTCGGCACGGCGAACGTGTCCCCCACCTCGAGCCCCTTCTCGCGCGCAGAGAGAGCGGAGATCACCACGTCCCCCTCTTCGAGGACGTTCGCTACGTTCTCGCGGAATCCCCGGCCGTACGCCGGGACGTTCGGATCCTGAGATTGTTCGATGTAGGGGGTGACGTAGATCGTCGTCTGACGCCCGTCGATGTTCACGACGCGATAACGAGCGGCATACGCGTCACCGACGCCATCCGTGTTCTCGAGGGTCTCCTCGAAGGAAGCCGGGAGCGGCTGATCCGATCCGAGCGATACGTAGGAAGGCGACGAGATCTGTATCGGCCCGCCGTACCAGGAACGAGCCGAGCGATACCACTCGGCCTCGTAGGAATCGAGGGCTCCGCCGACGGCGATCACGATGCCCAGAGTGAATACCAGCGCGCCGATGGTCACGGTCGTGCGGCCCGGCTCCCGGTGCAGGGAATCGATCGCTAGCCGTGCCGAGACCCCCGCGGCGCGCGGGAGAAGGCGCCGCAGGATCTCTATCGCGACGCGCACCGCCATCGGCAACAGGAACGTCGTTCCGGCCAACAACGCGAGGAGCGCGAGGTTCGTGGTCCACGCGCCGTCCTCGGGGTTGGATCCGGTGACGATGCCGAAGAGCGTGCCCACTGCGAGGAGAGAGATGCCGGCGATCCATCTCATGGTCTGTCGCTTCCCTTTGCTGCCGTCGGGTGTGAGGGCCTGGTGCGCGCCGTGCGGCCGGAGCGCCTCGACCGGGGCGACCTTCAGGATCCGACGAGCCGGTAGGTACGAGGCGACAACGGAGACGACCACACCCGACACCAACGCCAACAGCACGTGGAACCACTCGAGCGTCGCACCGGCAACCGCGGTGATCGTGAACACACGCAGGCCGTCGAGACCGGGTTGAACCATCACCTGGGCGAGCAGCGTGCCCGCGACGCAACCGATGATCGAAGCGCCGATCCCGAGCACCGCCGCTTCCCCCACGAAGCCGGCGATCACCTGACGGCGGGTGGCGCCGAGGGCGAGGGTCAACGAGATCTCCCGCCGCCGCTCGACGATGGACATCGACATCGTGTTGAAGACGACGAATGCGGAGACGAAGAGAGCCACGGTTCCGGCCAGCGATGTGAGTGTCGCCACACCGGTGAGGGCCTCCTCGAAACCGGCGGCCCGCGCTCCAGGGGACCCGACTATCGCCGATGGCCCGACCGCCTCCGAGATGGCGCTCGTGAGTTCCGCCGAGCCTGCGTCGTCGTCGCCTATGACGTAGATCGAATCGACGCGTCCACCGCGCGAGAAGACGTTCTGCGCGGTATGGAGTGGCATGACTCCGATATCGCCAGTTTCCAGAGCGTCCACCAGTGGGCCCGAGAAGGTCCCCGCCATCGTCAGGTTCGTGGAGCCGTCACGGACCTCGGCCGAGAGGGGATCCCCGGCCGACGCACCGAGCGACGCTGCGGTCCTGTCCGCCAGGAGCACCCCTCGATGCGAGAGGACACCCGCGGAGATCTCGATGCCGCTCCCACCGGCACCATCGTTCGGGAACAGGTCGTGGAAGTTGTATGTCGTTCCGAGGATGAGCACCCGACGAGACCCCGATGGGCCGTCCAATCGTGAGTACGTACGGAGGACGGGTATCGCCGCTTCAACCCCATCCACTTCGGAGACGGTAGCGAGGGTCTCGGTACTGAGCCCGGTCGAATCGGCCGCCGCGATTTCTATGTCGGCCGTCCCCGCGAGGGCCAAAGCGGTGTCCTCTACGGTGGACAGCAAAGTCGAGTTGATCACGGCGATGGCGACGACCAACGTCACGCCGGTCGTCACACCGAGGACGGTGAGGGCAGTCCGTAGACGATGGCGCGCCCAATGCCTGAGGTTGATACGCCGGACGAAGGCGCCGAAGGCTTTCACCGCGATGACCTAAAGGATCGACTCATCGACGATCTGCCCATCGACGATCCTGACGATGCGGTCGGCGTAGGACGCGGCCTTGAGATCGTGCGTCACCATCACGATCGTCTGACCTCTGTCGGCCGTATCCCTCAGAACCTGCAGGATCTCCTCGCCCGTCAACGAGTCGAGGTTCCCGGTCGGCTCGTCGGCGAGGATCAACGCGGGCTGCGTTACCAAGGCCCGGGCGAGGGCGACGCGCTGCTGCTCGCCGCCGGACATCTGCGCGGGACGGTGTTTGTAGCGTTCCGCGAGGCCGACCGAATCCAGTGACTCTTCGGCGCGCCCGATAGCATCCGCGGCACCGTCGAGTAGGAGCGGGAAGGCGACGTTCTCCTCCGCCGTCAGCGTGGGAAGAAGGTTGAAGAACTGCAGTACGAAACCGACGCGTCTTCGTCGCACCGCGGCGAGTTCCTTGTCGTTCATGCTCGTGAGGAAGCGGCCCTCCAGGATGACCTCACCCTTGTCGGGTCTATCGAGGCCGCCCAGGAGATGCATGAGCGTGGACTTGCCAGATCCCGAAGGTCCCGTGATCGCGACGAACTCGCCGTGGCGGATGGCGACATCGACCCCTCGAAGCCCCGCGACCTCGCGGTCGCCTTGCCGGTAGATCCGACTGAGCGACGTGCCCTCGAGGATCGCGGGGTCGACACCATCGTCCCCCGCCGTCATCTCCGCTCGCATGAGCGCCTTCATCGGCCGATCTCCTTACTCAGTTTCGCAAGACGTGCCTCGGTCAGATCGATCCACTTGAGATCTGCCTCCAGGTGGAGCAACGCGTAGTCCGCGAGTACCACGGTCTGCACATCGTTGTCCGATTTCAATCGCGTCAGCTCGCGCATCCGATGCTGATGGGTCGAGCGCTGCTCCTGCAGGACGTGATGTGCAGGTCGCCCAGACAAGAGTGCCAGCAGTACCTTGCCGAAGATGACGCTCCGAACGTACGGCTCGATCGGCTCCGGGGCGCGCAGCCAGGTATCGAGATCGGTGACGCCCTCCTCCGTGATCGTATATAGCTTGCGATCCGGTCCCTTCCCGGGTTCCTCGGTGAGCCCCGCGACGAGACCGTCGCGCTCGAGCCGCCCGAGCGTCGCATAGACCTGTCCGAACTTGAGCGGTTTGCCGTGCGCGAACAAACGATCGTAGCTTCGCTTCAGGTCGTAGCCGTGGCGGGGCCCATCTTCGAGAAGTCCAAGCAGACCGTAGGGAACGTTCACGAAGGGACCTCGCCGATCCGCACCATCCGCAACAGCCTGAACAAGCGGACCGCCCTCGACAGTCCCTTCATCGGACGGGTGCCGGCATCTGCCACCTCGAACAGTCGCTGAGGCAGGTGGTCGGCAACGGCGCCGTCCACGAGGATCTGTCCCGGCTTCGCCGCGGAGGACAGGTGAGAGGCGAGATTGACGGGGAAACCGAACACATCTCCATCCCTTTCGATCACCTCACCTCCGGCGAGCCCGATGTGTACCCGCAAGCCTCCCCGCGCGCCGTCGAAGGTATCGAGAAGAGCGAGAGCGCCGCGGCCGGCGATCTCTGCGTCGCGGGTGACGAAGATGACGGCGTCGCCGACGGTCTTCACCGGGCGGAGGCCGACCCGGCGCCCTGCCTGCATCGCCCGTAGGGCGAAGGAGGAGGCGAGCTCGGCCGCCGCTCGCTCGCCGTGCCGCTCGGTGTAGGCGGTGAAGCCGCTGAGGTCGACGAACAGTACGTACATCGCCCGCTATCTCCCGACTCGTCCCTTATGCACCCAGTGTATTCACTCGGTGAATAGTTCGTCAAACCCCCCGCCATCTCCTCCTCGCGCGGCGACATCCGCCGTGGGTGTCGGCGAACTAGGAGCAACCCGCCGTCGGCTCGTCCACCTCGAACACGTTGCCGTCCTCGAACGGAAGGATCTCGGTCAACCGGAGACCGTCGACGACGAGAGGGTCGATCGTTCGTGGAGGCTTCCTCGTCGGCTGCTTGAAGAACACGACGACCGCGACCTCACAGCGCGTACGGCGGAGGACCTCGTGAACCTGGGCCGAATAGTTCTCGTTCCGCTGTCCGCTGTAGAGGCTCGAACGCGGCGGGATGATCAGTGGGGCACGACCATGCCAGAGCCAGATCGGGTCCGGCGCGTTCGTGATGATGAGGGTGGAGCGGTCCAGCGAACCGACATGGGCCAGCGTCTCGGACGAGCGCCACTCATCCCCCGAATAGGCCGCAACACTGGAGCCGGAGAAACCCGCCGCGGTGACGACGCCACGAATGGTGGCAAGTAGCGCGAGGGCGACCAAGACGTAGCGGGCCCATGACATCTTCCCAACGCCTTCGAGGCCGGCCGCGGCGGAACAAACACCGACGACGACGAGGACCTGCACCGGAGACAGGAGCCTGGCGTCGAAGGGGATGTTCTGGTCGAGAACGGTCCGGGACAAGAGCAAGAAGAAGAGGTAGACGAGCGCGAAGAGGAGGCACGCGCTCGGCAACGACGATGCTCCGGTCCTAAGGAGCGGGCGCAGGAGACGGAGCGCGGCCACGGTCGCGACGAGAGCGACCATGATCCCTACCGGGAGCGCGATCGCCGTCCACGGCTGGACCCAACCGCCCAGCGTCTCGAACGCTTGCCGGAGGTGGGTCCACGTCGGCGGATGCCACACCGGTTCCTTCTCCGATGCGACACCGGACACGGCGGCGTTCCGAACGAACCAAAGCGCGACGGGAACCATCGAGATGGCTGCGAAGACGCCCGCCCGGAGAAGACGCCTCCGGAGGGGCCACTCGTGGATGAGAAGGACGGCCACGGCAACCGCGACGATCACCGAGATGCCCGCGAAACGCGCCAGGCTCGCCAGCGACGCAGAGACGCCGGCTCCTATGAGATCGCGGGTCGCTCCGGTCTCTACGTACCGGGTCGTGAAGTACAGCGCGCCCAGGGTGGCCAGAACCATCAAGGGCTCGGACCAAGCCATGGCGTGGAGGGTCAGGAGCTCCGGCGCGAGGAGGAGGCCCGCGGCGACGAATGGGAGAGGAAGTCTCCTGGTATGTCGCCATACCAAGAACGACGCGACGATCACCGATGCGGCATAACTCGCGGCGCCGACGGCTCGAGCGGCGGCAAGCAGCGAAAGACCGATGCCATGGAACAGCGCGACCGCACTCGGATAGAGCGGGGGGAACTGCGTCATCGGGACTCGCTCCCTCGGCCCGATCACCCTGAACGCCTCGTCGTAACTGGCGTAGGGCATCGTGTAACCGTGGCCGTCGACCAGCCCGTCGGCGACCGCCAGGTATTCGCCGGAATCGACCGTCACGCCGGGGTAAGGCTGGGCCGCCCATACGGCGATCGCGCAGGCGACGGCCCCCAGCACGATCAGAAGCGGCCACGGGCCGCCACGTGTTCGCTCTCCACGTCCCCACATGAGACGCGCATGTATACCCGCCTTCCGGAGGAAGGCTCCGGCCGCGGCCCCAGTGATCCGGGCGCGGCAGGTCGCAGCACGGGAGCGTCGAATAGGACCAACAGGACAGAACGGGCGACCCTCGAAAGGAGTATCCGTGGCGATGAGGTTCCGGACCGTGGGCGCGCTCGCGCTGGCCCTTCTCGTGACGAACCTCGGCCCGGCGACGGCCCGGGAGATGGATGTCCGGGCGGTGAGCAAAGCGGCGAAGGGTTTCCCGGCCCCCCTAGACCCTCGATCTTGGGTCCTGCCGGAGCACATGGAGTGGTCGGACTACGAGCCCATCCCCGAGGTCGACTGGAAGGATCCCGACTACGCCGCGCCCAAGACACTGCGGGCCGCTCTGATCCTCGGCGACTTCCAGGACCAGAAGTTCCGCGTCGCCGAGACGACCAAGGACCCCACCGGCCAGTTCGGCCTCGGGGTGAAGGATCCCGCGAAGTACTGGCTGGACATCTTGTTCAAGGACGCCTCTCCGAGCACTCCGCAACGCGGCCACACGGTGGGCGAGTACTGGCTCGAGAACTCTTACGGCCTGATCGACGTCGACGCCGAAGCGTTCGGTCCTTACACGATGGAAGGGAACATGTTCGAGTACGGCGCGACCGACTTCGGAGACTCGTCGGACTGTCCCGACGAAAGCGGCTGCAGCGGTGACTTCGACACGGAGCTCCTCTCGGCGTCGACCGCCGACGTCGTCGCCGCACAGCAGGAGCACGGCCAGTTCGATTTCCGTTTTTTGCTACATGCCGGCTACGACGAGTCGGGTGTGTGGCTCAACTTCGGGCAAGCGCTATTCGAGACGAAGGAAGACGTCACGCGCAAGTTCGGGTCCCCCGAGCCGGACCACAGGAACTGGGCGAACACGCGCTACGTCGATTGGACCTCATTCTTCGCGGCGCAGAACATCTGGTCTCACGCGCTACCAGGTCTGATCGCGACCGAGGGTGAGAGTGACGGCGGATCGGTGTACGCACATGAGCTCTCCCACGTTCTCGGCGTACTCGACAACTACAACAACCCCTACGCGGAGGAGCCCGACCGGGCTTACTCGGGGCCATGGGACATGATGAGTCGCGGGACCTTCAACGGGCCCGGCGGCCCGTTCGAGCGGTGGACGATCCCCCCCACTCAGGGCGCCACGATGGGGTCGCACCATATGCTCCGGAACAAGATCCGGCTCGGTTTCATACCGCCGAGCGAGGTGCTCCACATCTCGCGGGAGGCCTTACTCGCATCCGGACCCCTGAGGACGCGCATCCTGCAAAGAGAATCGCCCCCGGCCACGGGTGATCCCGGCCTCTACAGCGGCGTCAGGGTGGTCCTCGGACAGGACCGATCCTCCTGCGATGCCTCCGAGCCGAAGTGTGATGAAGGCGGATACGACTTCTACGACCTCGAGGTCGTGAACCGGCAGGGATTCGATTCCTTCATCCCGGACCACGGGGTCATCATCGCCAAGACGAAAGCAGCCGATGCGTCCCCCTTCATCTGGGTGATCGATTCCCACCCGAAGGACCTCAAGAAGGTGGACTATGTGCGCGCCGACGGGAAGAAGTTCTATTACCCGGTCGGGGATTACCGGCAGCTCGCCGATTCCGCCTTCCACGTCGGCAACGACGACGGGAAGGGTCGGGACGAGCGGAATCACTACATCGATGAGGCGAACGGACTCGCGTTCTTCATCCTCAACAAGGAGGACGACGAGGGAAAGCTGATCTACGACGTCGCGGTGCAGGCTCTCGGCGCGCCGAGCCTCGCCACGGCGAGCGTCGAGAAGAGCAAAGGCGACATCAAGGAGAACGCCGTGACCGAGCAGGTCTTCGAGGTCACCAACACCGGGCCGCAGGCCGGAGTCTTCTTCCTCGACGTGGCGACCAAAGGCGAGGTGAAGACGAAACTCCTCAACAACCTCCTCTATCTAGGTCCGAACGAGACGCAAGAGGTCATCGTCTACGCCAGGGGTAGCAAGACCTCCAAGGTGGACCTGGAGGCCCGGCCCGCCACCGGCGAATGAGTTGGGGTAGGGAGGGGGACAAGTTTCCACACGGTTGACTACCTATACGGTCGTCTACCGTGACCGGCTTTGGCTCGGAGCAACCTCGGCGCGGGTTAGAACTTGCCGGTGTAGCGGAGGACGTCGATCCCTCTCGAGTAGTCGACCGCGTAGACGATCCGGTCGTTGATCCAGTAGGCGGGCCGACGTCGATCCCCCGTTCGGGACGAACCAGCCCACCTCCTTGATCTTCCCGTTGCTCGCGACGTCGACGAACCTCGTTCCGTGTTCGTAGGAACCCATCGCCACCAGGCCCCCGTTGTGGAACGTCCGGTGCTCCTGGAACCAATGGGCCGAGCAGCCGAGCCCGTTCACCGGCGGAGCGCCATCCGAGTAGGTCCCGTTCTGGAGTTGGTAAACGTCGAGCAACGTCAGCGTCTTCGTCTTCTTGTACTTGGAGGCATCCCAGGTCATGAAGGCGCCGTTGTCCCCCGTGCATCGCCCCGTCCCGTTGGATTCACTCGAGAACAGGACGATGTCGTCCTTCGCCTTCCTGGGCCACCGATTGGAGTGGATGCCGCCCGTGATCGCATCGTCGTCGCCCAACGCGACGATCTTCGGATGGACGGGATCCTTGCGTGCGTCGAGCACCATCACCGGCCGGGATGAAGTTAGGACCAGCCCCGGGGCGACCTCGTTGACGTCGTGCGCACTCGTGATGGGCGAATCCGTCGTCCACTTCTCCTCGAGGAGCTTGGGCTTGGTCGGATCGCGGAGATCGATGATGTTGCCGTTCGACGAGTAGAGCCACTTGCAGTCCAGGAGGCACTCTGCGGTGTGCGCGCCGCCTTCGGTCAGGTGACCGATGAGGACCGGGTTCGTCTTGTCTTCGATGTCGTAGACGAATACGTGCGCTACGGGTAGCTGCTGGCTGAAAACGAGGATGCGCCCGTTCGTAGCGACGTCTTCGTTCTCGAAACGGAACCCCGTTCCTTGCTCGGCAGTGTCCTCTAGGAAGAGGGTCTTGGAGAGGAGCTCGGGCGCTTCCGGATCCGAGAGGTCGTAGATCGAGAAGTCCTTCCAGCTGGTGACGTAGAGGTACTTCCCGATCGCCTTGGCTCCGGTGGCTGTTCCGGCCTCGAACGGCACGTAGGTCACGTATTCGACGTTGTCGGAGTTGAACCCGTCGGTGGGCCCGGCCGTGGCACCTGTCGATACGGCCACGAGCGAGCACAGGGCCGCGATAGCAAGCATCTTCCTCATCCGGGGCCTCCTAGGCGTCTGGGGTGTTTTGTCCCATTGATTCGCCTTTGAGACGGGGTCTCCTCCCGGTCGCTCAGTCGAGGACGGGTAGCCGCAGACTCGACCGCCGGAGATCGATCGTATTGGTGGCCCGTACCTCGTTGGGGAACACCCAGCTGTTACTGGAGGACGCGATGAACAGCTCGAGGTGGTGGTCGTCGGCGATCACGTGATCCTTGTCGATGAAGCTGAGATCCAGCATGTAGACCTTGTCCGGCTGGAGATCGTGGCCCCGCCCGAGGCCGTTCCTGTAGCGAGCGTTCATGAACGCCCGCGAGATCACCTGACAACCACCCGACGGCCCCACGTCGCACAGGGTCGCGACGAAGTGCGTACCCGGGGCGTCACTGGAGGCGGCGAGCCGCAGCACCGGTCGTCCTTGGATGCGGATGCCCGAGGTCCCGGGCAACTCGATCCGGAGGAAGCGGTCGCTCTCCGGCCCCCTCAACATCTCCGACTCGATCAGGAGCCCGTCGTCGAAGAACTCCCAGGTCCCCTCGCCGAGGGGCACGGAGATCTCGCGGGGGCTCCCCCACCGCTCCATGTCGTGCCACTTGCCGTCGTTCGTCTGGACGTGGACGGCGGGCTCGTCCTCCACCCCGTTCTCGACGCCGTACAGCCAGCGCTCGAACCACCGCTCCAGGAAGAGATCCCATCCCGGGTCGTAGCTGCGCGGGTTCGCGTGCGGCCACTGGCCCAGCCACATCGCCTTCTCCGTCTTCAGCGCGTCGAACCACTGCGTCCCCTCCCACGTCTTCACGTTGAAATCCAGGAGACCGTGGGCGACCAACACCGGGACGTCCACCTCGTCGGCGCGCATCAGGTAATCCCGCTGCTTCCAGAACGAGTCATACGTCGGCTGCGGGTCGTACCCCCGGGCGAGCTTCTGCACCCGGCCGCAGGGCTCCCACCTCATCGCGATCTGATCGGCGCGCGACATGCTCGCCGGGTCGGGAGGCGGCAGGAACCCGTAGGCGAACATGAAGTCCGTGGGCGTGTCCGACGGAGGGTCGATGTCGAGAGATTCGCCCGAGTAGGAGGAGCGGGTCCCCTGTTGGTAGGCGTAACCCCACCAACGGCTGATCGCCGAGACCGGGACGATCGTCGCCAGATGCGGGGGATCCTCGACCGCGGCTGCATTGGCCGTCGTTCCGTCGTAGGAACCGCCGGTCATGGCGACCTTGCCGTTCGACCATCCCCGGGTGCCGAACCATTCAACAAGGTCGTAGCCGTCATGACGTTCCTTCACGCCGCCGTAATCCCAGCAGCCTCCCGAGTTGTAGGTACCGCGCACATCGGCGCGCGCATACGCATAACCCTTCGGAACGAACAACGCTGCATCGCCGGCCGGAAGGTCCTCCTCCCGGGGATCCAGAGCCACGTAGAGAGAGTGGTAAGGCGTCAGCGACAGGATGACCGGTACCTCCACTGCTTTCGGCGTGACCGGTCGCCAGATATCGACGGCGAGCTCGACGCCATCCCGCATCGAGACATAGGTGCGCTCGTAGGTGAACTCCGAGTAGGTGGGACGCGCCGCGGGCTCCCGCGGCGGAGCTCCGGCCGCGCTGGGTGCGAGAGGTAGCGCGAGCGACGCGAGGGCGAGCGCGACCACGATCTGCTTCTTCGTCCGCATGATTACAGCCCTTCTACGGGCCGCTCCCGATTCCTCCCTCGGCCCGGCCTCAGCGCTTCTTCGCGAACGTCGCCGTCACGGTGCCCGTGGAGGCGTAGCCGAAGGTGTGGTTGGGGCAGAGCCCGGAGTAGACACGCACCTCGATGGGGTCGGTCGAGGTCAACTTGAAGTCATACTCGTAGGCACAGGTGATGTGTCCGTCGGAATAGGGATGGACCCCCGTAGGGTCCTCCGCCTCGTGTGAGGACTCACCCTGGGTTATGTGAACGAGCACCTTCTGGCCTAGAGCGTCGTCGAAGTCGAGATGTACGCGACGCTCTCCTCGTTTGGGATGGAAGATCAGAGCGTCTTCCGGCAGGCTGCGCATGCCCTCATCGAAATGGGACGTCCAGATCCCCATCGGTCGCGCATAGCTCTGTTCCTCGACACGTCCGTTCCCCCCGGCAGCCGGATGAGCCGTCAGGAGGGCGGTCGCGACGACCAGACCGAGCAGCTTCCTCATGGCACAAGGGTTCTCGCTCGAGGACGCCGCACCTGCCTCACACCACCTGGGACCTCGCTGTAAGCGCTAGTCCATCGGTAGTTCGGGCATCAGTCCCGACGGAGGAACCGGCTTCGCCAGCGGCGCGAGGCTTCCTCCGCGCGGCTTCGTGGCGTCGCCGAAGCCGCCGATCCTGCCCTTCTCGCCGAGCAACCAGTAGCCGAGTCCCGTCTTCGTCGAGGCCATGGAGACGATCGGCTGCTTCGTCTTCCCGACGAGTCCACCGAACGTGCGGGCGGGACCGAACGGAGCGACGCGGCCGTTCTCGGTGAAGAGCCAATAGCCTCCCGCCGGCGAAGCGACGATGCCCTGCACGTCGGACGCCTCGCCCACGAGACCACCCAGATCGGCTGCATCTCCGAACGCGGCGACACGTCCCTTCTCGGTTACGAGCCAGTAGCCCTTGCTCGTGGGAGTCGAAGCCATCCCTACGACGCGCCCGCTCTCCTCGCCGGCGAGACCTCCGAGGTACGGGGCATTCCCGTAGGCGAACACACGTCCCTTCCGTGTCGCGAGCCAATAACCGCGGCCCGAACGCGTCGCAACGATGTCGTCCACGTTCTTGGTTTCGCCCTTCGCGCTACCCCTATTCCGCGCCGCGCCGTAAGCGGAGACGCGTCCGTCGCGTCCTACAAGCCAGTAGCCATCGCCGTTAGGACGAGCCGCCATACCGACGAGGGGGTCCTTGGAGGGTTTGTCGGCACGCGATCCGAAGAAGGAGGTCCCCCCCGTTGCGATCGCGCCGTTCCTCGCAAGCAGCCAGTAGCCGCCCCCGCGGCCCGGTGATGCGATCGCACCGAGCATCGAACGGTCCCTGTTCCAGTAGGTCGTCTTCTTGCGGGCGCCGGCCCAAGTGAAGCTGATGTGTACGTGGTCGGTGTGCGGGTGGCGGAGCGAACGGCGCTCGCCCGGTGCGTGACAGCCGTAGGGCTTCTGCACGCAGTAGGTCTCCCAACCACCCCACGGGAACCAGATGCGACGGTTCCAGATGACGTACATCACTCCGAGCCGACGAGCCATCGCCTTCTCGTTCCCGTAACCGTCTCTCTTCGTGAGCCAGGAGATGAGGCTCTCTGCGGCGCGTCGCTGATAGGGGACGCCGGCGTTGACCGCCCAATCGAAGGCACGACCCTCCTTGTGCTCGCTCTGGCCACCGACGGAGCAGGCCCGTCCGATCCCGAAGGATCCAGTTCCGGGATACGCCTTCATCACCATCCGTGCGAACGCGGCGACCCCGGGTTTCGCGTCGGGCGAGCACTTCGATTGGCCGTCATAACTCGGATAGGCATCGATACCGGGGCCGAATCCTTTCGACGGTGGCGCGGCCTGTGCCACCGGAGCTATCCCCGCGACGGCGATGACGATGGAAACAAGGGTTCTGCGAACCACGGAAAAACGACCCCCTCAGGTCGATGATCGGGAGCACCCCTCGACGTGCGGCAACACGGACGAGTGCCGACGGGTCCTCCGGGCCCGTCAACTAGGTAAATCGGCCTAGGTCGCGCCGGACTTGAACCCGGAGTCAGGCCGCGCGCTTGACTCGTTCCCGAGCGGCGCGGAGCGCGGGCGGTGGAGGGAGCAACAACTTCAGCGCGCGATCGAGGGCGAAGGTCGAAACTCTAAGGACGGGAGCTAAAGGTGCGAACCACGGGAGACCGTACATCCTCCGAGCCCAGCGCGGCAGGATCGCCACGGCTGTCGTCGCGGGAAGCGCCCACAGAGGCCGCATGGGAAGCGGCATCGGCGGCGAGAGGACGTATCGCATCCCCTCTTTCGCGTCGGGAGTCAGTCGTAGGTCGTCCACGCCGTCGAGGTACGCATGTAGTTCGCGTAGCGAGTGAGGAACGTCCTCGGGCGCAAGACCCACGAGTTCTGCGGAACGCACCATCTCGCCGACATAGCGGTCCGCGTCGTCGTCCGAAAGCCAGCCTCCGTAGCTCCGATAGGCGGTGAGGAACGAGTCAACCTCCACCGCGTGCACCCAGAGAAGCAGATCCGGATCATCCGCGCGATAGCGACGACCCGTCACGGGATCGACGCCGCTAACCGTTCGGTGGATGGCTCGGACGCGTCGTCCCGCCCCCTCGGCTTGGTCGGTGCTGCCGAACACCGTGAGCGACAGATATTCACTGGTCCGCCGGAACCTCCCCCATGGGTCGGTTCGGTAGTCACTGTGTTGCGACACCGCGGCCATCGCGACCGGGTGCAAAGCCTGCACCAGGAGCGCCCGAAGCCCGCCGACCAGAGTGGCCGGTTCCGAATGGATGTGCCAGGTAACCGAACCGGGCCCGAAGAGCCCAACGTCTACGCCGTTGCCCATCGGCTAAGTATCCGTTGTCGACCTTCTTATCGACGCCGACCGGCGACCAAGTAGGGTCGGGGGATGCGTATCAAGGAGGCCGAGCGGTCGCTCGGCGAGTGAGATGGGGAGGCGCGACGTCTCACTCAAGTCCTGGATAGAGCGGCGAACATACTCCGCCGACACTTTCGAGGTAGGCGACCTCCTCCGTAGGAAATCCGCAAGCGTCAGCGTGATCCTGCCGTCGCACACCGTCGCTCCCACGCTCGGCCGGGTCCTCGACGCACTCATCCCTTTCCATAACAACGGTTTGGTCGATGAGTTGGTCGTCGTGGACGCGCACTCGGAGGATGGGACCGCGGCGATCGCTCACGGGCGAGGGGTCTCCGTGCTGCAGAGGAACGAGATCATGCCTGAGCTCGGCCCCTCGAAGGGCAAGGGGGACGGGCTCTGGCGTGCGCTATCGGTGACCACCGGCGACATCGTCGTCCTCATGGATACGGATACGCAGAACTTCGGCCCCCACTTCCTGCTGGGACTCCTCGGTCCGCTCTTCGACGATCCTTCGCTGTCCCTCGTGAAGGGGACCTTCCATCGCCCGTTGCATCTCGGGGATATCAAGGTGGAAACGGAGGGGGGCCGCGTGACCGAACTGGTCGCACGCCCGCTACTGAACCTCTTCGCTCCAGAGCTGGCGGGCTTCCGGCAACCTCTCGCCGGCGAGGTCGCCGCCCGCCGCTACCTCTTGGAGAAGATCCCCTTCCCCGTTGGTTATGGCGTCGAGATCGCCATGCTCATCGACGCTCTCGAGACCGCAGGTTTGGACGCGTTGGCTCAGGTTGATCTGGGCACGAGGGAGGATCGGAACAAGCCTCTCAAGGAACTCAGCGCGATGGCCTATGCCGTCATGTACGCGGTGATATCCCGGAGAGCCGACCCGGAGCGATTGGAGGAACTGGAAGCCGGGCGACTGGTCTTGGCGAGGCCGGACGGCATCGAACTCCGCCACGTGGCGCTCGAGGAACGTCCACCGCTGGCGACGCTGCGTCATCCCGCAGTTAAGGAGGTTTGAGGTGACGACTAGGGGGGCGGACCCGGTCCTTGAGACCTTGAAGGTACGCGGTTACCGCATGACGCCTCAACGGCGAGCCATCGTGGAAGCGATCATGTCGTCCAACGGGCACATAGCCGCCTTGCAGGTCGCACAGAAGTTGGAGAAGAAGCTGCCGGGCATCAACGCGTCGACGGTCTACAGGACGCTGGACCTCCTCGAAGAGATCGGCGTCGTCTCGCACACGCACCTCGGCTCGGGGTCCGAGTACCACCTCACCGGCGAGCACGAACACGTGCACCTGGTCTGCTCCAACTGCGGGCGCACCGAATCGCTTCCGCTGCAGGCGCTGGAGCCGCTCCGCAAAAAGCTCCTGAAGGACCACGACTTCTTGCCCGACTTCACACACTTCGCTATATCCGGCCTCTGCTCGCGCTGCCGCGACTAGTGCCCGGGCACCATCACATTGCGGGGATCGAAGCCCAGAGGGAGTTCGAGGCGGTTGGCCCTCATGGTTTCGGCATCCGCCAGGATGTCCGCCGTAGGACCATCGGCGACGATCGTCCCAGCGTTCATCACGAGCGAGCGCTCGCAGAGCTCGAGCGCGTAGGGAAGATCGTGCGTCACCATCAACATCGTCATACCCAAGGACGTGAGGATCTGGGCGATCTCCCGCCGCCCGGCGGGGTCGAGGTTCGAGGACGGTTCGTCGAGCACGAG
>JBOGXG010000335.1:0-19598 GCA_050694195.1 Actinomycetota bacterium
GGTCCAAGGGGTTCGGAGCGGCATTGGGATTGTCGAGCGACCGCAGGCCGTGATGCGAGAAGAGGATCACGTAGCGATCCTCGACGTCCTGCGACACCTCGTTCCCGTCGACGTCGAAGTACACCGACGAGACCTCGATCAGCCGCTGCTCCAACCAGGCGAGTTGGGCGGCGCCGATGCTGCCGGCGTCGTAACCACCGGGATTAACGGTGTCCAGGCCGATCATCCTGAAGTGCGCATGCTCGTCGTTGTGCCAGTACGCGACGCCGTTCGTCCGGCTCTCCTCGGTCAGGCCGTGGCCGACGGGAGTGCCGCGCGTGTTGAACATCTCTTCGATGTACTGCGCTCGGGTCAGGATCCTTCGGTTCGGGTCGGCGGCCACCGGATGGACCGGAGCGGCGGCGAACGCTGCGGGGTTGTCCCGGAGTGTCTGGAACGAATCACAGGGATTAACGCCCGGGGGCAGACCGATGAGCTTCGTTCCGCTCACTGCGATCCCCTCGAACAGGTCGTTCCTCGGAGCGTTGCCCTGCATGAGACCGTCGTGGTTCCCGAACGTCTGAAGCCAGGGGACGCCGACACCCGTCGCAACGAACGGCTCCATCGCGTCTTCGAAGAGACCGGGGTACTCGGGGAAGCCGAACTGCTGCTTGTACTTGTCCACGACGCCCGGCTCGGGATGCCAATACTCGGGGTCGGCCCACTCCGCCGACTGGACTCCTTCGTAGGCGCCGGCGCCTGAATTCCCGGTGACGTCGCTGCCACCGTCCATGAGGTCGATGAACCAACGGAGCTCGTTGAATTGCTCGTTGTCGATGTTGTCCCCGGTACAGACGATCGTGGAGATGGGTTTACCGGTGACGGGGCTGATCGAGATGTCGCGCGTCTGACGGATCATCGCCTCGAGGACATGGAGCGTCAGCGTTTCCTGAGGCCGGTGCGCGGAGGAGAACGGGACCGACTCACAGCCCTGTCCCGGATCCGCGAAGCGATCGAGGAACTCGACACGAGCCGGTGATTGCGCGTCGACCAGATGTATGTCGGTGAAGTGAGCGATGCTCAGAAGCGAGTTCTTGGCTCTGTCGTTGCGCTCGCCGCCCGGCCCCCTCTTCGCCAGCTCGGTCCGAACCTGGTGCGGTTCACCACCCCCGTAGGCGAGCCGGAAGTAGGCGCCCACGGATCCCTCGGCGACCTTCTCGCCCTTGACGATGGTCTGCCCAAGCGTGGTGAGTTCCGACACTCGATCGAGAAGGCTGCGGCGCGAGGCGGCGTCGGCCCACCCGACCCACGTCCCCGGCACGAGCGTGGCCGCGCCGAAGATGCCCGTGGCCTTGAGGAAGTCGCGTCTGTCCATGGGGGACGAACTTCGACGCCCGGAGTGTGCCTCCTGCCGGTCCGGGAGGAGCGGAGACTAGTTGCTTACATGGATGTGACCGCACATGCCGTTGCAATCACCGTTCGAGAGCGTGGAGTGGAAACGGCAGCGATAGAAATACGCCCCGTTCTTCTTGAACCTCTTTCTCGTCTTCTCGCCGGGCGAGATGTTCGAGTCCTTCGACCATCCACCCCCGTAGGCGACCACGTTGTGGGTTGTGCCGGTGGGGTTCTTCCAGATCACCTTCGTGCCCTTCTTCACGCCCTTGAAGTCGGGGTTCCAGGTGCGGTTCGAGGTGGCTTTGATGCGGGTCTTCCCACCCTCGGAGACCGTTGGCAGGGCCACGACGGCGGTGCACGACAGGGCCAGGACCAGCATCACTCGGATCGAAGTTCGCATCTTGGTGCCCTTCCTTTCTGTGTCTGGAACCAAACTACCCGGCCCCGCCCCGAAACGGCAGGGGGTGGACGAAAAGGATCCAGGAAATCCGGCCGCGCGGCCCGCGCGCGGCGCATACTCCACAACCCCGGGCACCGCGCGGCGGGGCTAGAAAAAGCCACAGCGACGGCTCTGGAGGTCTTGCGATGGAGCAGGAAGAGAAGCTGGCCGAATGGGATCTTCTCGTCGACGAGGCCATCCAAGAGGCCCAGCGCCGCCTCGCCGACGAGAAAGCAAAGGCCGGCAAGCGAGCCCTTCAGCTCGCCCGGGAGCAGGGGTATCACCGCCTCGCCCTCGAGATCGATCGGCCCGCCCGAGCGAAGGTCAGCCCCAGCCAGCTGTCGTTCTTCCCGGAGCCCACGCTGTTCGACCAGGAGTGACCGCGAACCAGAGCCGGCCGGCCGCCGTCTCCTGAGGAAGGGTTCCTCCGGGTCCTCTATCTCCGACGGAGAGTCTGAGTAAGAATGGCGCCGATGCGCACAACCGCGGCCGCACTAGTTGTCATCCTTTCGTTGGGTCTGTGGGTCACGCCCGCGGCGGCCCGTCCGGGCTGGAAGAAGGAGATCGATCGCATGACGCGCGGTCACAGCATCTCCGTTTCGGTCCGCGACGAGGGCAAGGTTCTCTATCGACGCGCTGCAGGGTCGAAACGCATCCCCGCGTCGAACGAGAAGCTCTTGTTGTCGATGGCTCTCGTCGACAGGGTCGGTCACGACATGCGTTTCCGCACCCGCGCGATGGCGTCATCGTTCGGCGGCGGGGTCGTCGTAGGTGATCTCTGGCTCATCGGCGCCGGTGACCCGTCCATCACCGGCGGCGGGAAGTACGGTCGCTCCCTCCCCTTCTCTCCATCGCGTCTCGGACGACTCGCGCACAAGATCAAGAAGGCCGGCATCCGTCGGATATCGGGACGCGTGCGCGGAAGCACCGGCTATTTCGCACACGACTGGTGGGCCCCCGGATGGAAGTCGAGTTTCCCTTCCGAAGAGGTCGCGCTGCCGTCGGCCCTCACCTTCGAAGGGAATCAGTCGAGGAACAAACACATAAGCGATCCCGAGAGACGCGCCGCACGCTCACTCACCAAACGCCTGCGCGCGATCGGTGTCACGGTGACGGGTCGGTCGGGGGCCGGATCGCCGCCTAGTCCGCTACAGACCGTCGCCGCTATCCGGTCGGTACCGCTGCACACGATGCTGCGCTTCATGAATCGGCATTCTTCCAACTACTTCGCGGAGGTCTTCGGCAAGAGGCTCGCCGTGGAATCGCGCGGGCGGCCCGGGACCATAGCGCGCGGGGCGAAGGCGATCCGCGGTTGGGCGGCGCGACGCGGCGTCGGCATCGCGACCCACGACGGCTCCGGCCTTTCCTATAGCAACAGGGTGGCGCCCGCTGCGATGACGCGGTTGCTCCAGCAAGTGGAGAGGGAATCGTGGGGAGCGCGTCTCCGCAGCACGTTGCCCGGGGCCGGCCAGGGGACGCTCGAGGACCGCTTGAACGCGGTCAGGGTACGCGCCAAGACCGGAACCCTCGAGGGGATCTCGACGCTGTCCGGCTGGGTCTGGCTCAGGCGCACCAAATCGTGGGCCGAGTTCTCGATCATGTCGAGCGGGATGTACAAGTACACGGCCGTCGACATCGAGGACGGGATCGTCAGGATGCTGACGAAACGGGCTCACTGAGGCCCCGCGCGCCAACTTCTCCTACATCCTTCGACCGGGTCTAGAGATGCAGGAGAAGTTCGCGCCGTGGGCCTATAGGACCTCTCGTTCCTCGCGGACGACCGTGCGATCCGATCGGCGGTCCCTCCAACTCCCCCACACGATCATGGAGAGGAAGAGTCCGACGATCCCGACGATCATGAGGATGATCCCGACCGTGTCGAGGTTGATGCCCTCGGCGTCCGCTTCCAGCGCGAACGTCAGGATGGCTCCTACCGCGACGAGGAAGATGCTGACTCCGATTCCCACGTGTGCTCACCCCCTTCGAGCGTGGTGTGACGACTGGCTCGTGCGTCTCGTGGGGAGTTACCCGGTCGGGCCGGGAGCAAAACAACTGACCGTAAGAGCGCCGCTACGAAGCGTGCTCCCCTCAGTTGGGGTTAGATGCCTTTGTGGGCGATGTCTTCGAGCAGGGCGCGGGCGGCGCTCCTACCTGGGCCCCCGCACACGCCCCCGCCGGGATGCGCGCCGGAGCCGCACAGGTACATGCCGGGGACGGGGAGGCGGTGCCGGTGCCACGATCGAGAAGGCCTGTCGTCGAAGATCCATCCCGGCAAGATCTCGCCGTGGAAGATGTTCCCGCCGGTGAGCCCGAATCGTTCCTCGAGGTGGGGGGGCCCGAGCACCAGCCGGTCTTCGATAAGGTCGGACAGTCCCGGCGCGTAGCGCTCCACCGAGGCTATGACTCGGTCGCCTATCTCGTCACGTCGTTCCGACCAGGTGCCGTTCGCGAGCGTGTAAGGCGCGTACTGCGCGAAGACCGAAAGCGTGTGTTTGCCCTCCGGAGCGAGATCGGGTTCGGTCGCCGACTGTATCCACGCCTCGCAGAACATCTCGTCGGCCGGTTCGCCTGCGGCCGCTTGATCGCAGGCCTTCTCTAGATAGTCGATCGACGGCGCGATCGTGATCGTCCCAAGATGCTCCGGTCCCGGCCGGCCGTCGCTTTCGGTCCCCGCGAAGCGCGGCAGTCCTCCGAGTGCACAGTTGACCTTCACAACCGTTCCCTCGGTGGGGAGAAGATCAACGTCCGTCACGTACTCAGGTGCGAGGTCCGATGGGTCGAAGAACGCGACGGTCCTCTTGGGATCCGCGTTCGACAGCACCGCGGGAGCGTCGATCTCCTCCCCGGACTCCAGTACCACTCCTCCGACGCGCCGGGCCGCGAGTTTCACCGACACGACGGGGGCCTCGCGTCGGATATCGCCGCCCAGGGCGCGCACGCGCTCCGCAAGCGCCGCGGTGATCGCACCCATCCCGCCGCGGACGAATCCCCATGCCCCCGGCTCACCGGTCGCCTCCCCGAAGGCATGGTGGAGATAGACGTACGCGCTACCGGGCGTGCGGGGGCCGGCGGCGGATCCGATGATGCCTTGCGACGCCATCAAGCCCTGCAGCACATCGCTCTCGAAGTACTCCTCGCAGAGATCGGCTATCGATCCATCGACCGTCTTGTCGAACAGCTTCTCGATCTCGGAGCGCCGGAAGGACCGCCGCGCCTGCTTCCGCGTTGCCGGGTACCGGAGGAGCGGCCTGAGGAAGCGGGATGCCTCTTCGAAGAGCTCGATGAACCGCGGATAGGCATCCGCGTCTTTCTTCGAGAAGCGTGCGATGGCCTCGTGCCGCTTCGCCGGGTCGCGCCACATGAGGAGGCCCCCTCCCCCGTCGACTGGCGAGAACGATTCCGGGTCCTTCGGCCGAACGTCCAGATCCAGCTCGAGTTCGCGGATGATCTCCGGGAGGAGGAGCGATAACGAGTACGACGCGGTCGAGATACGGAAGCCGGGGAAGAGCTCCTCGGTCACGCACGCTCCACCGATGCGATCGGTCCGCTCGAGGACGAGCGTCTTCACCCCTTGCTGCAGGAGATAGGCGGCACAGATCAGCCCGTTGTGGCCGGCTCCGATAACGATCGCGTCGTAGGTTGCCTCTGCCATCCAACCTCCAGAACCTGGTCTTCGTGGGATGCAAGGCAGGCTACCGTCTCGACATGGCCCTCAAAGCTTTCTGCACGACCTGCCGGCGGAGGAGATGATGCCTGATCAGGTCGGGGGCGCGTAGTACGCGATCGACACCACTCGGTCGGTCTTCAGATCGATGGACGTGACGGACCCGGTGCTGCACGGCGCCAGACCGATCCACGGCGGAACGTTCCTCCGTGCGAGCGCAAGGCGCGCGACCTGCACGGGAGTTTGGTGGGACACGACGACGACCTCACGACCCTCGTGCGCATCCATCAGTTCCCTTATGCCCTCCAGGACGCGCCGGCGTATCTCGAGGAACGACTCTCCCCAGGAAGGCCGCAACGGATTCCTGAAGTGCCACCATGCTCGCGGGCTCCGGATGAAGTAGCGGACGCTCCGTCCGAGGTCCTCAAGGAAAGTCTCACTCTCGATGAAACGTTCGTCGGTGCCGACCTCGAGACCATGCGGCTCCGCGATCGTCGCAGCCGTTTCCTGCGCGCGCTCCAAGGGACTCGCCACAACGGCAACTATGTCCCGTTGGCGCAGACGATCCGATGCCGCCCCGGCCTGACGCCGGCCGCGCTCGGACAGGTGATACCCCGGCATCCGGCCATAGATGACGCCCTTCGGATTCTCGACTTCGCCGTGACGAACGAGATGAAGGGTTCCTTCCATGGCGGCACTCTGCCACCTCTTCGCGTCGTACTTCAACAGATGCACCGCCGACGCAGGTCACGAGCTTCACGGGTAGGCTGGGAACATGCCGGACATCCTTCTCAATGGCGCTACCGGCTACACGGGTCGCTTGGCGGCGGCCGCTTTGCAGAGAAGGAACGCCGATTTCGCGATAGCGGGTCGCGACGCCGTCAAACTGAAGTCTCTTGCCTCGGCCACCGGCTCGCCCGAGATCAGAGTGGTTCCATCGGGCGATGTCGAGGCTTTGACCGATGCCTTGAGCGACGTGCGAGTCCTGATCACCTGCGTCGGGCCGTTCGCGGAGCTCGGTCACACCGCGATTGAGGCCGCCGTCCGCGCCGGCGTTCATTACGTCGATTCCACCGGCGAGGGAAGCTTCATACGCCGGCTCGTCGAGGACTACGACCGGCGCGCACGAGAGGCGGGGATCGCGGTAGCTCCGGCCTTGGGATTCGACGAGGTCCCCGGGGACGTCGCGGTCACCCTCGCCGCGGGCGACCTCGACGAGCCGGCGATCGACGTGACCTACGCGCTTCCGCGGACCGCCTCCTCCGGCACGCTGCGCTCTGCGCTCGGCATCGTCGCTTCGACGGGCCCGTGGTTAGAGGATGGAGCACTGCGCGAGATCGCCGCCGGCGAGGAGATGCGGTGGTCGCCGCTTCCCCCACCGCTCGGCCCGCGCCCGGCGCGCTCGTTCCCGCTCGCCCTCGGGCACCTGGCCCCTCGTCACATCGACGCGCGCACCTTCCGGACCTACGTCACCGTGGGACCCCTAGAGGGGGCCGCGCTTCGCTACGCCCGCCCGCTGCTGAAGCGCGTCATCGAGTCGCCGCTCAAGGACGTGATCGATAAAGGGGTCAAGCGCTTGCCCGAGGGGCCGACCGAGGAGCAGCGCAAGGCTCGGTGGACGATCCTCGCGGAAGCCCGCGGGAGATCGGGGGCCTGGAGGAACGTGACGCTGGTCGGATCCGACTTCTACGGTCTCACCGCCGAAACCCTGAGCGCCGCTGCGATGCGTATGTCTGCAACGGGGTACGAACCAACCGGTGTCTTGGCACCGGTCGAGGCTCTGGGTCTCGAAGCGGCGCAAGAGGAACTAGAGAGATGGGGCGTGGCAATCGAGGCTTACGCTCCGGTGTGACCGACTGCAGAGGGGAGAGCGATGGGCGCTAGGTTGCAGTACGCGAAGATCACCGATCGCGCTCTGTTCTTGCATCGCGGCGGCAAGGTTCATCCGGGACTCGAGAACGAGGTTGTCATCCAGGAAGAGCCCGGCACCGCGGGAGCTTTCCTCGTTCTCCGGGGTTGGACCGACGACCACGGGACCTTCACCGAACAATGGCGCATCGAGGGACCGGGAGGAGGTCTCGTTTACGAGAGCCTCCCGCGCGAACTGCACCTCGCCACCAAGGGCCATGTCGAGAGACTGGAGGACGAGGTCGCAGACCTCGACTTCCAATATTCCTCCGACGACTACCAATGCATCTTTCTCCTCGACGAGATGGAGGTCGCGCGCACGCGTTTCGCCGTCAGGCCGGAATGACCCCGACGCACGACGCAGTCGTCGTGGGCGGGGGGGCCGCCGGGCTGACCGCCGCTCTGTGGCTGGGGAGGTATCGCCGCAGGACGCTCGTGATCGACGGCGGCGAACAGCGGAACCTCTCGGCGCGCGCATCACACGGGTACCTCACCCGGGACGGTGGCTCCCCCGCCGAGTTCCTCGACGCCGCGCGCGGCGATCTCGATCGTTACCCGACGATCGAGATCGTGTCGGGGTCCGTTGCCGGGGCCCGGCGCGCGGGGGCCGCGTTCGAGCTCACGACCGCCACCCAGAGGTACGTCACGCAGCGGGTCCTCTTCGCCACCGGGGTACGCGATGTGTGGCCGGAGATCCCCGGCTTCGAGTCGCTCTACGGCCGGGCCATCTTTCATTGCTCCTGCTGCGACGGGTACGAGGCACGGGACGAGAGCGTCCTTGCGATCGGCTGGGGTGAGCACGTTTCGGGTTACGCACTCGACCTCCTCGAGTGGGGGGCGCGCGTGACGCTTGTGACGGATGGGCGCCCGTTCGAGGGCGACGATGCCTCCTCGGTCGCGCTTCGCAAGCACGACGTGGAGATCCTCGAGGACCCGGTCGAGGAATTCCTCGTAGAAGGAGAGAGCATGGCCGGGGCGCGCCTTCGATCGGGCCGGACCCTCCGCGCCACGAAGGCGTTCTTCTCGATAGCGCACGAGCCTCGCCACGACCTCCCGCGCGCGCTCGGCTGCACGCTGGACGAAGGCGGATACGTCACGGTCGATGACCACGGGCAAACCTCCGTGGAAGGGGTGTACGCCGCCGGCGACATCACGCCGGGCGAACAACTCGTCCAGGCCGCGGCCGCCGAGGGAGCGATCGCGGGCATCGACTGCGCGGTATCGCTCAGGGGTGGTCGGACCGCGCCCGGCGCGCCGGAGCCGGGCCCGGACCCGACCGCCCAGATCGACCACCACCCCTGACCCGAGGACATTCTGAACAACTCAGACGCCCCTATAGGGCGTCTGAGTTGTTCAGTTTGCACAGGGGGCCGCCGCCGAGGGCGGGAGTCTCCGACGCGCGGGCAGTGCGTCGGATGGCTGCGGCGGCGAATGCGACTGGACCCCCGCCCTGGGAAGAGTGTGGATTCCGGGGCTTCGCCCGTACATAGCCCGAACTGCCTATTTTCGGAGGCACCCGCTAAAGGGGCCCGACCCCTATGACCAGGCCCATCTGTAACCAAGCCCATCTGTAACCAAGCCCATCGAGGATGCGTCAAAACCCTCGCTCGGACGGAATGGCCGTCCGGTTAGACGGAGGTGCAAAGGTGTACGAGTTCGCGATCGTGGTTCTGCTTGGGATCGGGACGTTCAAGGTCGTAGACATGCTGAACGAGTACGTGGATCTGGCCAAGGTGCAGTCGATCCTCACCATCGCCCTCGGCGCGCTTCTCGCCTGGGCCCTGGAGTTCTCGCTCTTCGCCCAGTGGGACATCGCCGTCAGGTCGGATGCCCTCAGCTACATCGGCACGGGGCTCATGATCGCAGCGGCCGGCTACGCCACGCCGCAGGTCTTCGAGCACGTCGGCGAGGTGCTGGGACACCGCCGGGACGACTCGACTCACGTCCGCGCCGCATAAACGGACAAAGCACCAGAAAAACCCCCGAGGAATCGGGGGTTTTTCTTGTATGTACTACGTAATCCGGCCGATACTCCAAAGGTGAATACCGGGATCGGACCGCTCCAGCGCCTCGAACAGCGCATGACCTACGTGCGCTGGTTCGGCGTGTTCCTGGCCATCGTCCTGGTGGTCCTGGAGCAGGATTTCCCCGACGACGCGACCCGCTTCCGGGCCTGGTTCATGACCGGCATCCTCGCCGTCGGAAGCTTCTTCATCTGGGGAGCCAGCGGCCGCACCGGGGACGTCGCGTCGCATAAGAGGTTGGGACTCGCCTCCTTCGTGTTCGACGGCGCCGTCGTGATGGGGTTCGTCTGGGTCTTCGCCTTCGGAGAGCCCTACATCGGCTGGGCGCTGCTCTTCCTGATCCCGATGGAGGGGGCCCTCCGTTACCGGATGGCGGGGGCCTTCGCCGGAGCCGCGTCGGTGACGGTCTTCTTCGTCGCGCAGTCCATGAACGTGGCGGAGTTGAAGAACGAGCAGTTCGATGTCATCACCTACGTCTTCGTGGTTGGTATGTCGGTGCTGATCGCCGGCATCACGGGGTCGATGGCGAACCAGTGGCGCGCGCAGAGCGTCGCCCTCGAGCACAAGAGCCTCAAGCTCGCGGAGGTCGACCAGCTGAAGGACCGCTTCCTCGCGATCACCTCGCACGAGATCCGCGGCCCCCTCACCGCGATAATCGCCGGCGTCGACACCGTGCGGAAGCGTCTCGAGAACCTCACCCCGGAACAGCACGATCGCCTCCTCGAGATGGTCGCGTCGCAAGGGCATCAACTTGCACGATTGGTCGACGACCTCCAGATCACGTCGCAGATCCAGTCGAACCAACTGGCTCTCCATCCCGCATGGACCGATCTCGAGCGGAACATCAACCAGGCGTTGGAGGCCGCAGCCGCCAAACGTAGGCACCACCAACTCGAGGTATTCGTGGAGCCCATCGAATGCTTCGTCGACGCCTCCAGGATCGGGCAGATCGTCCGTAACCTCGTCGAGAACGCGTACAAGTACACGCCCGACAGGACCCGCGTCGCGGTGACGGCCGAGAGGGAGGGCGGTGGGATCCAGATCGAGGTCACCGACGACGGACCCGGCATACCGGCGGAGAAGAGAGACAAGCTCTTCGAGGCTTTCACGCGCATCGAGGAGACCTCCGCGGGCCAGGAGGGCGTGGGACTCGGCCTCTACGTCGTCAGCCAACTCGTCGCCGCGATGAAGGGCCGGATCGACATCGCGTCGTCCGCCCGCGGGACGAGTTTCACCATCGAGATCCCGTGCGACGCCCGAGAGGTCACGGTCGAAGGACCCCGGCTGGACCTCGTGAGAGACGAAGAGGGGTCGGCCAGGGCCTGACAGTTATCCTCGTGGCTCCCTCTCCCAACCGTGAGCCAGGAGGTCCAGTTGCCCACCACCACCGTCAACGGCGTCGACATCAACTACAGGGACACGGGAGGCGCGGGGACGCCCGTCCTCCTGATCCATGCCTTCCCCCTTAACGGCGAGATGTGGGAGCCGCAGATCGAGTCGCTGGGCGACCGCTTCCGCTTCATCGCGCCGGATCTGAAGGGTTTCGGAGGATCGAGCGCGCCCGAGGATCGCTCCGCCTACACGCTCGATTCGTACGCCGACGAGTTGGCTGGCCTCCTCGACGCACTCGGCATCGACAAGGCGACGGTCGCCGGCCTTTCGATGGGCGGCTACATCGCCTTCGCTTTCCTCCGCCGTCACCCTCAGAAGGTCGCGGCTCTCGTACTGGCGGACTCCTGCGCCGAAGCGGATCCTCCCGAGGGGATCGAGAGGAGGTCGGCGCAGCAGGAGCAGGTGGCCAGCGAGGGCACCGCGGGGCTCATCGATGCCCTGACGGGGGCGCTGCTGTCGGAGCCCACCCGGGAGAAGAAGCCGGAGGTGGTCGAGCGCGCCAAGGCGCTCATGGATAACCCGCCGGCGGGCTTCGTCGGCGGGCTGGAGGCGATCAAGGGCCGCCCCGACTCCACCGGGGACCTGGTCGGCATCAACGTCCCGACGCTGGTGATCGTCGGCGAGAACGACGCTCTCACGCCTCCAGATGCGTCTCGCAAGATGCACGAGCACATCGGCGGCTCTCGCCTCGTCGTCATCCCCGAAGCCGGCCACCTCTCCAACATCGAAGCTCCCGAAGCGTTCAACGGCGCCCTGGCGGAATTCCTCACGAACCTTTGAAATCCGGCGAATCCTCGGCGCCCCCTCCTAGGGTTGGGGCATGGCCGAAACGCTCCTCAAGCTGTCGCCCTCCAGCGCCGGCGATTTCAAGAGCTGCCCCCAGTTGTTCAAGTTCCGGGCGATCGACCGGGTGCCGGAGCCGGTGTCGGGACCGGCGGCGCGCGGCTCCCTGGTGCATGCCGTTCTCGAGCGCTTGTTCCAAGAGCCGGCCGAGATGCGCACGCCGCACCGTTCCATCCAGCTCCTCGACATGCTGTGGAACGAGGTGCGCGACGACCCGCTGATACGGCCGTCGGGGATGGCGCCGGCGAACGAGGATGAGTGGTTGAACGAGGGCCGCGCCCTGCTCCTCAATTACTTCAAGCTCGAGGACCCGAGGCGCCTGACCGCCGACCGGCTCGAGTGGTGGGTCGAGTACGAGCTACCGGACATCCATCTGCGCGGGATCATCGACCGGCTGGAGGAACGCCACGACGGTTCCTGGGTGCTCACCGATTACAAGACGGGCCGAACCCCCGGCGAGTCGCGCGAGTTGCAAGCTTTCTTCGGTCTCCGCTTCTACGCTCTCGTGTGCTGGCGCGCGTTCGGTGTGATCCCCGCCGAGATCCGCCTCGTCTATCTCAGCGATCCGGCCGTTCTCACCCTGAACCCGCACGAGAGGATGCTCGTCGCGTTCGAGCGGCAGATGCAGGCTCTCGGGAAAGCGATAGCGCGCGCGGTTGAGAAGGACGATTGGCGGTCGCGGCCGTCGCCGTTCTGCATGAGCTGTTCCTTCCAGGATCGCTGCCCGGCATGGGCAACGTCGACCGGCGCGGCGGAGGGTTCGCAGGCCTGAGGACTAGCTCCGGGCCCTCCTGATCGCGGCGCGGAACTCCTTGGAAGTGAACCTCTCCGGCTGCACCTCCGCGGCATGCACCAGCGCGGCGTCGACCGCGGCCTCCTGAGCCCCCACTATGGCGCGCTTGTTGGCGACCACTCCCTCGGGCGGATGTCGAAGGATGCGCTCCGCGAACGCCCTCGCCTCCGTCATGAGCTCCTCGGGCGCGACGACGGAATTGAGGAGACCCGCCTCGAGCGCCTCGGCCGCGTCTATCAGGCGACCGGTCAGCAGGAGCTCCGATGCCTTCGTCGCTCCGGCGAGCATCTGCGTGAGCCAGGCACCGCCGGTCCCCGGGATCACGCCGAGGCGTACCCACACCTGGCCCATCCGTGCGCCCTTCGCCGCGACCCGCAGATCGCAGGCGAGCGCGAGGTCCATCCCCGCCCCCACGGCCGCTCCGTTCACGGCGGCGATGACGACCGCGTTCGACGCCCGGATCGACCGGATCATCCCTTGGAACGACTCGTACAGGACGCCGCCGATCTCCTGCTGGTCGAGGTCGCTCCAGCGCTCGAGCTCCTCTAGGTCCCCGCCGGCGCAGAAGGCCTCGCCGGAGCCGGTGAGGATGATCACGCGCGCCGAGCGCGACGCCTCGTTGATCGCATCCGCCACCGCCCGTGCGGCCGCCGAACTGAGGGCGTTACGGCGTTCGGGGCGGTCGATCGTGACGATCGCAAGGTCGTCTTCGCGCTCGATGGTCACGAGGGGTGTGGCATCCATGGCTGGCGAGACTAGTACGCCTCGCAGGCCCCCGTCTGAGGGCGGACATGAAAACGGGCCGCCCCCCGGGCGGCCCGTGAACGTTAGGTCTCGTTACTTGTTCTTCGGGAGCATCCGGGTCATCTTCGTTCCGCATACCGGACACTGCCCCTGCGCCGCACGTGAGCCGTTGGCGAGCTCCTTGACCTCGCCCTCGAAGTCCCTCTTCTCACGGCACTTAACGCAGTAGCCGTTGTACGTCTCGGCCATCGCTGCACACTCCTTCCGCTAGCCTTCGGCGCTCTGGTACCGCTCCGCCCCCACATCGTGCCACCTGTGCGCCCCGGCGGTTGGATTTGGAACTACGGAGTGTGGTCGGGAGGGGGCGAAACCGCAGGTTGCTGCTCACTCTCCGCATCCGGAAGAGGGTCGTCTGCGCCTGGAGGCCCCTCCACACCCCCGTATCGGGGCGGCGCGCCCCGGTAACGGGCGAGGAGATAGACGCTCGCCACGACCACGAGGAGCGCCATGATCTGGCTTCCGGTGAGGCCTAGGTAGCGCTTGTCGACCCGCAGGAAGTCGGTGATCATGCGCATCGTTCCGTACCAGGCGGTGAACGTCAGCGCCATGAAGCCGGGGCGGCGCATCTTCTTGCCGAGCCACAACAGAAGGGCCAGGAGCAGAAGGGTCGAGAGGAAGTCGTAGATCGCCGTCTGGTGGAGCGTGAGGTCGAAGCAGCCCAGAGAGGGCCTCTCCCCCTGCGCCACCGCCTCGCGGTAGACCGACGCGGGGCTGGGCGGGTCCCCGTCGCTCCCGAGACAGCGCCATCCGAGCGCGAAGTTCGTCGGCTTCCCGAGGTGATCGCCGATGACGAGGTCGCCGATACGCCCGATCACGATTCCGAGCGCAAGCCCGGGAGCGGCGAGGTCCACCATGCGCCAGAACCCCATCTTCTTTCTCAGCATGTAGGGCAGGGCGAGCAGGACGGCGCCGGTGATGCCGCCGATCAACGAGATCCCGCCCTCCCACACCCTGAAGAGGCCGAGGATGTCGTCTCCCCCGTCCGTCACCTCCGACACGTGACCGAAGATGTAGCCGAGGCGCGCCCCGATGATCGCTCCGATCAGAGCCCAGAAGAGGCTGTTCCAGATGTCGTTCTCGTCGGGCCCCCCGCGTTTGCGAGCGCGCCGGACCATCAATTGCGCTCCGGCCAGGTAGCCGATCGCGATGCCGATCCCGTGGGGCGAGATCTCGAGAGCCCCGATGTGGAACCGGGGGATTATCTCCCACGCCAGCGGATCGAACCCGAACTTGAATGCCTCTCCGAGGATCACGGGGCGCGCCGCTCGAACTCGACGAAGCACTCGTGCGTGATCGGCATCCTCTCGGCGAAGAAACGCTCGATCGCCTCGGCGTAAACGCGGATCTCGTACTGGGCGAACTCGGAGTTCCGCAGCGACAAGAAATTCATCATGGCTCTGGCATTGATCGTCCAGTAGAACTGGGTATAGATGCCGAAGGGCAGCACCGACCTCGCCAGCTCCTTCGCCACACCCTTGTCGATGAGCGCGTTGTACTCGGCGTAGAGATCCTTGTAGATGCGCTCGAGCGTCGCGCGCGCCTCGAGAGCTACTCCTTCATCGACCGGTTCGAAGGAATAAGAGCCCGGCTTCCCGACCTGACTCCGCACCGCCTCCACATCGGGAACGTAGAAATCATCCGCAAGCTTGTGATACCGAGCCGATTCCTCATTGAAAGAGTTGTGAACGACGATCCCATTGGCAACGAAATTGTGCCACGGCCCCTCTACACAGAGGTCGTAGGTCTGTCGGAGGCCGATGTACTCGATCTCCGTCACTGCGACAGGTTCGGGCCCGACCCGAGCCCTCTCCAGTGTCGCGACCGCACCGTTCGCGCGAACATTCCACGATCCAGTACCGGATAGGTACTCAATCGTGGAAAGTTGTGAGCGATCTACCAGAGGGCTGCCTGCCAGGCCGAGACCCTCATTCAGAGTCAGCCACCCTGCGTCGGTCAGCACCCTGTGGTTCTCGGTGAGCGTCAGGTGGCTCGAGTCGGCCAGCGTCATCCGGTAGACGGGTTGGACGCCCTTGTCGAACACTTGGGAGATACGGCCTTCGCCGAACGACCGGCTTCGCTCGTTGAGGACTCGGATCGGGAGGCTCTCGACCTGATCGCGTGACCCACCGCGCCACGCTCCCCACAGATCCTCCACGCGGACCGTGACACCATCGTGGAGCGAGACCTCGCTGTCGCCGGTTAGACATCCGATCCGGTGGCGGAACCATTCGCGGGCTACGAAGATCGGCGTTCTGATGTGGAAGCGGAAAGAGTTGTGCTCGAAGGGACTGTTGCCGGACCAGGCGGGATAGCCGTTGCGACGCACGTACAGGGTTCCGTTCGGCACGGTCACGCAATGGATGTTCCCGTTGTACTCCTCGACACCCATGTGGTTGTCGGCCTCGGCACGGGTGCGGCACAGACCGGGTCGCGAGTTCCGCCGTTCATAGATCGTGAGGCGCCATACCTGTTTGGATCCGTAGTGCCCATCTCCCACCTTCCGAGGTTGGGGCCGGATCGATGCGCTGCGGCCTACCTTGAGGGCCAACTCCTGCACGCCGTCGGCAAGGACCCTGCTGGTCGTTGAGTACGACCACCGCTCGGTGGCCGAGCGCGGGAGCATGCAGCCGTCCGAGTGCATCAGCCCGTCGAGTGCGGCGGACAGCAATGCCGGCTCCAGCTGAAGGAGGAAACGAGGGATCTGCTTCTCGCGACCCGCGTCGTAGCAGGCGTCGAAGAGCCAGCGCATCGACGAACGGAGCGGCACGACCAAGCTCTCGCCCCACCTCCGGAGCTCGAGGCGACCCTCGGCGACGATTTGGTTGAGGTAGCCGACCTCGCGGTCCTTCCGGATGTGGAACTGCAGCCCGTTGGCAGCCCCAAGATGCCCGTCACCGATGAAGAACCCAAGCAGTTTCATGAACGGCACCGCGGGCAGAAGGTGGCCCCCTAATTTCAACGCCGTGACACGTGTGCCGGGCCAGCCGGCCGTCGTCACGTGACGGTGCGACCTCCACAGGACAGAGTGAGCGGGTCGGAGCTCGAACGTAGGGCACAGTCTCGCGGGCCGTGTTGTCGTCGGGCAGGCGAGCACGTTGTGGTCCGGGGTCACCATCATGTCGAGGCTCATGCCCTTGAAGCCGATCATCGAGCCACGATGCTCCTTGTGAACGACGGCGAGTGCAGGTTGATACTCGAGTTGCCCGGTTCCCGACCTCGTCGCGAACAACTCGTCCCCTCGCACCTCGGGCCACGCCTTCCATCCCTCGCCGGTCAGAACGTCCGTGGCGTCGTCGTAGCAACCGTGGCGATCGCGCATCAAGAACTTGATGAGACCCTTGTCCCGGTCGTCCATCTCTTCTTTGCGCACCGCGAAGCTCACCCGGGCCGAATTGACCACGGACAGATCGGTCGCCATCGCGTCGTCGAGCCTCACGAAGCCGTGATCGAAGACGAGGAGCTCGTTGGGATTGTCTCCGGGTCTTATCGGTTCGCTCACAGCATCCTCCCTCCGGGATCGCCGCCGGCCCACGGGGGCCGCGGAACGACCAGCATATGAAGGGGCTGCGACGCTAAGCCGGTTCTCATCAGAGATATCCGGGAGAGGGCGGCGGCGGCACGGCCGCGCCGGGCGCCTCGACGTAGAGGCGGCCCCCGAAGCGATCCTTGATCTCGTTGTCGAACCTCTCGGCGGTCTGAGCGACGGCAGCGAGGGACGCCTCGAACTCCTCCGGCGTCATGTGTGCACCGAGGAGGTTGTGGTTGAACCAAACGGCCCCGTGGTCGACGTCGAGCGCGAACGCTCCCAGCACGAACTCGAGGTTCTGAGCCAGCAGGTAGGACGTGAGGTCGGCCGTCACCGGGACGTCGAGATTGGTGATCGCGAAGATGCGGACGACCGTTTGCTCGTCCTCGAGCCAGGTGGGGACGACGAAGACCCTCGCGGTATCGAGACCCAGCACGTAGTTGCCCTGCTCGTTGACGAGGTAGCGGTCGAACATCTTGCCGAGTTGCGTTTCCACCAGTTCCCGCAGCTTGGCCACGCCGTCGGGCTCCCCGGTCGGGCGCGGCTTCGGGTGCTCTTCCTCGTCGGCGCCTTCGCCCTTGGGTTCGGTGGCCATGGTGGCGCAGTATAAGGAAGGTCACGTGCGGCTAACGCCTGTTGGAGCGCCCTAAGGAGAGCCCGGATGGAGTCGGTACGAGCACCGCGAGGCGGCACCCTCTCGTGCAAAGGGTGGCCGCAGGAGGCCGCCATGCGCATGCTGATGAACAACCTCGACCCCGAGGTGGCAGAGCGCCCGGAGGACCTCGTCGTTTATGGCGGCTCCGGGAAGGCCGCACGCAGCCCGGCCGCGTTCCACGCGATCGTGGCCGCGCTGAAGGAACTGGAGGGCGACGAGACCTTGCTCGTTCAGTCGGGGAAACCGGTGGGCGTCTTCCGGACGCACGCCCGGGCCCCAAGGGTCCTCATCTCGAACTCTATGCTCGTGCCCGCGTGGGCCGACTGGGACGAGTTCCATCGCCTGGAGGCGCTCGGCCTCACGATGTACGGACAGATGACCGCGGGCTCCTGGATATACATCGGAACCCAGGGGATCCTTCAGGGGACGTACGAGACCCTGGCCGAGCTCGCCGAGAGATCGTTCGGAGGCTCCCTCGCCGGTCGCATCGTCCTCACGGCCGGCCTGGGAGGGATGGGCGGAGCCCAGCCTCTGGCGATCACGATGAACGGCGGCGTGGCGCTCTGCGTCGAGGTCGACCCGACGCGCATCGAGAGGCGCCTCGAGACCCGTTACCTGGATCGGTCCACCGCCGATATCGACGAGGCGGTGCGGTGGTGCGAAGCCGCGCGGACCGGGGGCCGCGCGGAGTCGATCGGTCTCCTCGGTAATGCCGCCGAGGTCCTCCCGGCGTTGCTCGAGCGCGGGTTCCGTCCCGATGTCGTCACCGATCAGACATCCGCGCACGATCTCCTGGATGGCTACGTTCCGCACGGGATGCCGCTGGACGATGCCGTGCGGCTCCGCAAGGAAGATCCCGAGACCTACGTCAAACGGTCAGTCGGATCGGTCGTCGCGCACGTCGAGGCATGGCTCGGCTTCAAGGAGCGCGGCTCTCTTTGCGTTGAATACGGCAACAACATCCGCGAACAGGCCCGGAAGGGTGGCGTCGAGGACGCGTTCACGATCCCCGGCTTCGTCGAGGCCTACGTCCGGCCCCTCTTCTGCGAGGGAAAGGGCCCGTTCCGTTGGGCTGCGCTCTCGGGGGACCCGGAGGACATCGCGCGCACCGACGCCGCGATCCTCGAGCTCTTCCCGGACGACACGAGGCTACGCCGGTGGATCGAGATGGCCTCGGAGCGCGTCGCCTTCCAGGGACTGCCTGCCCGCATCTGCTGGCTGGGTTACGGGGAGCGCAATCGGGCCGGTCTTCGCTTCAACGAACTCGTCGCCTCGGGGGAGCTCGGGGCGCCCATCGCGATCGGGCGGGATCACCTCGACGCCGGATCGGTGGCGTCCCCCTACCGCGAGACGGAAGGCATGATCGACGGCTCCGATGCGATCGCCGACTGGCCGATCCTGAACGCCCTGCTCAACACCGCCGCAGGGGCGACGTGGGTGAGCGTGCACCACGGCGGCGGCGTCGGCATCGGCAACTCGATCCACGCCGGTATGGTCGTCCTCGCCGACGGTACGGACGCCGCTGCCGAGCGCCTCGAGCGGGTGCTGACCACCGATCCCGGAACAGGCGTGCTCCGGCATGCGGACGCCGGCTACGTGGAAGCGCTGGCCGCAGCCCGCGAGCACGAGCTCCGCATCCCCGGACGTCCGGAGTAGGGATCGCCTGCGGCCACCCGGGCGAGCCGCAGGCCGCCGGAGCGCCGGGATCGCTCGTGGCCGTGGAGTCCCGTTCGGCGTCGATGCCGGCGCTGCTCATCCGCGATCTGGAGCAGGTCGTCACTCCGGCGGGAGGACCGGCGCCCTTGCGCGGGCGTGCGCTCGGCGAGTTGCGCGTGCTCGAGCGCGGCTACGTCCTCTGCGAAGGCGGCCGGGTCAGCCACGTGGGCGCCATGGCGGAGCTCGCGCGCGCCGACGTCCCCGCGGACACCGCCGAGCTGGAGGGGCGCGGGCGCTCGGCCGTGCCGGGCCTGGTCGACTGCCACACCCACGCGTGCTTCGCCGGCGACAGGGCGGAGGAGTTCGCGCTGCGCGCAGGGGGAGCCTCTTACGAGGAGCTCCACGCGGCCGGCGGCGGGATCCTCGCAACCGTCCGGGCGACGCGTGCCGCGGGAGAGGAGGGACTCGCGCGCGCTCTCGAGCGCCATCGCCGCTGGATGCTGGCCCACGGCACGACGAC
>JBOGXG010000336.1:0-7991 GCA_050694195.1 Actinomycetota bacterium
GGCTCGTCGAGATAGGCGAAGTGTCCCGCTCCCTCGAACAACACGAGACCGGCGTCGGGGATCGCGGCCTGCATGGTTCGGGCATGTGCCACGGGCACCGCATCGTCCTCGCTTCCCCACACGAGCAAGGTCGAAGCCTTCACGCGAGGAAGGAGGTTCTTCAGGTTTTCGTTCACGACCTTCACCAGGATCGGACGCAGCGCGCCGGCCTCCTGGTAGTCCGTCGAAGCGATCCGGCTGTAGACCGCGGCGCGGAGACGCTCCCCCGGGGGGCCCAGACGGCCAGCCATTCGGGCCCCCTTAGAGAGCCAGCGCTTGGCCCGCGCCTTCAAGGAGGGAGGTGTGCGAAGACCCGAAGAGCCGACGAGCACGAGTTTCTGTACGAGATCGGGGTGGGTGGCCGCCAGATAGAGCGAGGTCTTCGCCCCGAAGGAATGGCCGAGGAAGGAGGCGCGTTCGACACCGAGGTCGTCCAGAGCATCGCGCACGAACGCCGAGTAATCGGGTGTTCCCCACACGCCGTCCGGCAGCGGCGACTCCCCGAAACCCGGGAGATCCAGAGCGAGAACGCGGAAATCAGGCGCGAGGCACGACAGGACGGGCGCCATCGACTCGATGCGCCCTCCCCAGCCATGGAGCACGACGGCAACCGGACCTTCCCCGTCGTCGAAGAGCCGAGCCTTCTGCCCCGCTACCGAGATGGTCTTGGTTGCCTCATCCACGGGTCCCATGCCCGCATCGTCGCGTATGCGGGGGTGCAAACGGCGTCTGCCCATCGGGTCGGGCGGGGCCATTGACACCTAGGCGCTCTAAGCCTAGGCTGCTTAGGTATGGGGAACGAACTCATCAAGGGGCATCTAGACCCCCTCCTGATGGCAGTTGTGGAGCAGTCCCCGCTGCACGGCTACGCCATCATCGAGGAACTCCGGCGCCGGAGCCAGGGTGAGTTCGACCTCCCCGAAGGCACCGTCTACCCCGCGCTGCACCGTCTCGAGCGGCAGGGCTATCTCGCCAGCCGCTGGGACTCGAGCCACGGACGTAGACGGCGCGTGTACGAGCTGACGCGCGCGGGCCGCAAGGCACTCGAGGCGAGGCGCTCCGAGTGGCACGGCTTCCGCTCCGCGATCAGCGCCGTATTGGGAGCCGCCGATGCGTAGGCCCGTGTACGGGACCGGCGCGATCGGCGCATACGTCGCCCAGCTGGAGCCCGACCTTTTCGGTCGAGCACGCGTGCGGAGACGCTTCGCCGAAGAGATCCAAGGACACCTCGAAGACGCGCTCGACCGATTCATCGAGAGCGGCATGCCGACCGAGGAAGCGGAGCGAAGGGCGGTCGAGCGTTTCGGAGCGCCGCGGACGATCATCAACGGCTGGGCCGAGTCGAAAGGCATCGGCGTGACTACTACCTTCACCCGCTACGGCGGGCTCGCCGGGATCTTCGGGGTCATCGGACTCGTTCTTTCGATGGTCTATTCGGAGATCTCTTGGACCTTCAGCATCGGTTGGTTCGCAGAAATTGCATTAGCGTTCGGAGCGTTCCTCGCGATCGGGATGTTCGCCGTCTACATGCCGCTCCGAGGCAAACTCGGCCGTTTCGCACGCATCGGATTCAGCTCCATCATCGCGGGCTTGATCATCGGATTCGGAAGCAGCGCCATGTGGTTCGTGGCCGGGGGCGTGGCCGGTCTCGGGCTCTTGATCGTGGGAGTTTCCCTCTTCCTCGTCGGCGCCATCAAAGCCGACGTCCTTCCGAGGGGAGCCTTCATGATCTGGCTCGCGAGCTTCACGATCGCCACCGTCGTGGGACTGATGGGCGTAGTGACCGGGATCGACACCGCGCCGATCGCAGGAGGGGCCGGTTACCTCGGCTTCATCACCGGTTGGGTGTGGCTCGGCCGCCACATGTGGAACGAGATCCCGGCGGACGAGCCTCAGAGGGCCGCTACGGCCTGAGGACTACGTCGAGATCGAGCAGGCGAGGTCTTCGAACCACGCGAGCTTCTCGCGCAGGCGAACGACCTCGCCCACGACGATGATCGAAGGAGAACCGAATCCCGCCACGGCGAGGTCGCCGGCCAGGTTGTCCAACGACGACACGAGCGAGCGTTGCTCCTCGTAGGTACCCCACTCGATCACCGCGACCGGAGTTCCCGGTGCGCGGCCGGCATCCACGAGGAACGACGCGATCGCACCGGCTTGGCGCAGACCCATGAAGATCACCAAGGTGTCGACCGAGCGGCCCAGACCGGCCCAGTCGACCGGGTTGTCGGGATCGGCCGGATCGAGGTGTCCGGTTACGAACGCCACCGACGAGGCGTACCTACGGTCGGTGATCGGGATCCCCGCGTAGGCGGGCGCCGCCACCGCCGAGGAGACCCCGGGGACGATCTCGAAGGGGATCCCGGCGGCCGCGAGAGCCTCCGCCTCCTCGCCCCCGCGCCCGTACACGAAGGGGTCGCCGCCCTTCAGGCGGACGACCCTCTTGCCCTGCGCCGCGAGGAAGATCAGAAGATGGTTCAGTTCCTCCTGCTCGAGGACGTGACGGCCATAGGCCTTGCCGATGAAGATCCGCTCCGCCTCCGGAGGCGCCAGGTCCAGCAGGTCCGGGTGCGCGAGGCGGTCGTAGACGACCGCGTCGGCGGTCACGAGGAGGTCCCGCCCCTTTAGGGTGAGGAGGCCCGGATCGCCCGGACCGGCGCCTACCAGGGCGACCCGCCCGACCCCGCGGGCGGCCTTCGCGAGGCCCCTCGTTCGGTCCCTCCGCGGCTCGTCCATCGGTTGACTTTACACCTTTTCTCCTGTAGTAACAGTACCTTCTTTGGAAGACCTCTCGGGAGCCACAAGATGTGCGATAGCTGCGGTTGTTACGTGGGGCCCCCGGCCGAGCCCCGCCCGGGGCGGTCGGAAGGTCAGTGGGCGGCGGGCTACACGGAACCGCTGAATCCCGCGGAGACGGCCAAGCGGGAGGACGACGGCCTCAACGTCCGCACCCGGATCGAGGGCATCTACTCGAAGAAGGGATTCGCGTCGATCTGGCCGTCGGACCTCCGGAACCGCTTCCGCTGGCACGGGCTCTACACCCAGCGTCCAGAGACGGACGGGTACTTCATGCTTCGCATCCGGATACCGGGAGGCGCGCTGACTAGCGAGCAACTGACGACTATCGCGTCGATCTCCCAGAAGTACGGCCGCGATGTCGCCGACGTCACCGACCGCCAGAACATCCAACTTCATTGGATCCGGATCGAGGATGTGCCGACGATCTGGGAACAACTCGAGGCGGTCGGGCTGTCGACCACGGAGGCATGCGGAGACACCCCGCGCAACATCCTCGGATGCCCGCTCGCCGGCATCGACGCCTCGGAGATAGTCGACGCATCGCTCGTTCTGCACGATACGAACGCCAAGCTCGTGGGGAATCTCGAGTTCTCCAACCTCCCCCGTAAGTTCAAGATCTCCATCTCCGGATGTGCCCACCAATGCGCTCAGCACGAGATCAACGACATAGGCCTCGTCGGCGCCCGCGGTGCCGGCGGCCGCCGCGGCTTCGACCTCTGGGTCGGTGGAGGACTCAGCACCAACCCGATGCTCGCCAAGCGTCTCGGCGCGTTCGTGACGCCCGATCAAGTGACGGACGTCGTTCTCGGCATCACCGGTGTGTTCCGCGACTGGGGTTACCGGCGCGCTCGGAACCGGGCGCGGATGAAGTTCCTCGTTCAGGACTGGGGGCCGGCGAGGTTCCGCACCGTCCTCGAAGAACGACTCGGTTACCGTCTCGCCGACCTCGCTCCGCCCGAGGCGTCGCCGATCGCGGGACGTGAGCACACCGGCATATGGCCGCAGACGGACGGCAACAACTACGTCGGGTTCGCGCCGCGCGCCGGTCGGATCGCAGGGCATCAGCTCCGCGCCGTTGCGCAACTCGCGGAGAGGTTCGGCGACGGACGCGTCCGCACGACGACACAACAGAAGCTCGTGATCCTCGACGTCCCCTCCGACCGAGTAGAGAAACTCTCTGAGGAACTCGATACGTTGGATCTCTCGCCGCGGTCAAGCAACTGGCGGCGTGGAACCATGGCGTGCACCGGCATCGAGTTCTGCAAGCTCGCGATCGTCGAGACGAAGGGACGCGCCGCCGAACTCTTCCGCTATCTCGAGGAGCGACTCCCGGGGTATGAGGAGGACATCCGCATCAACGTCAACGGCTGTCCCAACTCATGTGCGCGCTTTCAGACGGCGGACATCGGTCTGATGGGATGTCTGCTGTCGGAGACCGTCTACGTCACCGACCACCACGGGGATCAGGTCGCGACGAAGCGCAAGGTGGAGGCCTTCCTTGTTCATCTCGGCGGTCACCTCGGCGACGGGCGGGCCTTCGGTAAGAAGGCGAAGGGCGTGAAGGTGCTGGCCAGCGAGATCGGCCCCTACGTCGAGGCCCTGATCCGCCGCTACCGCCGCCTCCGGCGCGACGACGACACCTTCGCGAGTTTCGTGAACTCGCTGTCCGACTCCGACTTCCAGACGTTCGCGGCGAAACCGGCCTTCACAGGTCTCCCGCCCGCACCCGGAGTGATCGCAGAGCCGAGGGCGTCATGATCGAACATCGCTTCGTCTCTCCCGAAGAGCACTACGCCGACCTAGAACGCGGGAACCCGGAGGACGTTGTCCGATGGGCATCGGAGACGATCGACCGCCTGGCTATCGCCACCTCGTTCCAATCGTCCGGCCTCGTCATCCTCAATCTCATCCGCCGGATCAGACCGGACGTTCCGGTCCTGTTCCTGGATACCGGCTTCCACTTCCCGGAGACGCTGGCGTTCCGCGACCGCCTGGTGGAGGGATGGGACCTGAAGCTCGTCGAGCTCCGGGGGCAACACGGCTCCGTTGACGAACAGACACGCGTCCACGGCCCCGAGTTGTACAAACGGGATCCCGACAGCTGCTGCTTCATCAACAAGGTCCTCCCGCTCCAAACCGCCCTCGAGGAGTACGACGGCTGGATGTCGGGCCTGCGACGCGACCAGTCGCCGATGCGCGCCGACACGCCGATCATCGAGGCCCAACTCCTGCCTTCCGGCAACGAGGTATTGAAGATCCACCCCCTCGCGCGCTGGACGGCGGACGACGTGAAGCGGTACGTGACCGACCATGACATCCCGACACATCCGTTACTCGAACGGGGCTACCGCTCCATCGGCTGTCAACCATGCACGCGCATCGTCGGAGCCGACGAGGACGAGCGCGCCGGACGCTGGGATGGATTCGCGAAGACGGAGTGTGGCATCCACTCGTTCGGACGCTCGCACGGCCCCAAGGAGACGGAGGCCGAGCAGTGAGCCTGCGCGCGGTTCCGTTCTACTGCCCCTATTGCGCCGAGGAGTCACTGGAACCTGTGGGAGACACGCGCGGCTACTACTGTTCGTCGTGCGACCGCCGGTTCGAGCTCGCGTTCCTCGGACTCGGTGAGCCGGAGGAGGCGCGGTCGTGACAGCAGACAACCTCTACATCGCGTGCTTGGATCTCAGGGGACGCCGCTGTGTCGTAGTGGGGGGCGGGCCGGTCGGACACGAGAAGATCGAAGGCCTACTCAACTGTGGAGCCGATGTCGTCGTCGTCGCTCCGGAGGCGGTCGATGACGTCCAGGGTCTCGCCGATGCAGGCTTGATCGAGCTGCGGTCACGTGCCTTTAGAACGTCCGATCTGGCCGGCGCCTTCCTCGTCATCGCCGCGACCTCGCATACGGGGTTGAACCGGCTCGTCCACAGAGACGCCGAGACTCGGAACATGCTCGTGAACGTGGCGGACGTGCCCGCGCTCTGTAACTTCATACTGCCGGCGATCCACCGAAATGGACCGCTGGCGATCGCCATCTCGACGGCGGGTGCGAGCCCCGCGCTGGCACAGCGGATGAAACGAGAGGCCGCCGCCAACTTCGACGACGCCTACGCCCAGCTCGCGTCGATCCTCCGGCGGGCACGCCCGTGGGCCAAAGACGTCCTGCCCACCTACCAGCACAGGAAACGGTTCTTCGACGGGATCGTTAACGGGCAACCGGATCCGATCGCCTTGTTGCGAGCCGGGCGGACGGCCGACTGCGAAGCCCTCGTGGAGAGGGCTCGCAGCGCCGCCGAGCGCGCCCTGCGGGCCGCCTCTTAGCGACGGCCTTCCAGGGATCACGCCTGATTGCCGACAGGTTAGTAGGAACCCGTTGTTCTAAGCTTCCTTAGTGAGGTCAGGATGAGCACCTTCGCGACGATCCTCGATTACCTGATGACGGGCAGCCTTGCGCTGCTCGCTTTCGTCACGCTCCGGCAATGGATCGATCGTAGGGACGAAACAACCTTCTGGGTCATGGTGACCTTCACATCGCTTGGGGCGATCGCTGTTTTCGGTCTGTTCTTCCCCGAGGAGGGCGAGGGGGTTCTCTACAACATCCTGTCCCATGTCCTCATCGTTGTCGTTCTGCTGTTCCCCTATCTCCTCTACCGAGTGGCAGCGTCGTTCGCGGGACCGAGCAAAGTTCTGGATCGCGTCGTCGCTCTCTCAGCGCTTTTCGTGATCGGTTGGGCGGTGATAGAACCGGAGTTCCCGGAAGCAGGAGAGGAACGACCCACCCGTTATGCGTTCTTCATCCTCGCCGCGCTGGTCTATTGGGTTGCGCTTTCGACGATCGTTGCCGTGCGTTTCTGGCGGGCGGGGGCCAGCCAGAAGAGCGTTGCCAGCGCACGGATGAAGATGCTGGCGGTTGCTTCCATGACGCTCAGCCTTGCTATCGTCATCTCGGGAAGCACCGGCTCCGAAGAGTCGACGGTCACTGAAAACATCACGTCGTTGATAGTTCTTCTCAGTATCGGCGCGTTCTTCCTCGCTTTCGCTCCTCCGGAATGGCTTCGTTCGCTGTGGCGCCGGCAGCCACAGGAGGGCCTGAGGCGCGCCGTGACCGACATGATGGTGGCCGACACCGTCGAAGAGGTGACCGACAAGCTGCTGCCGCACGCAGCCGCGGTCGTCGGCGGTCAGGGCATCGCGTTCATCGACGACGCCGGCAGGATCCTCGGGTCGTACGGCATGACGGACGTATCGGACCACCTCACCGAGGACGTGTTGAAAGGTGACGAGGAGCAGCGTCAGATCGCTCCGCATCTGCTGCTCCTTCGGTTCAAGTACGGGTCCCTCCTCGTGCACACCAACCCGTACACCCCGTTCTTCGGCCAGGATGAGATCGAGCTCCTCGGTTCGCTCGGGGCCGTAGGGAACCTGGCGATAGAGCGCGTGAGAGCTGCGGAGATGAAGGTCCAGCTCGCCGAGTCCCAGCTGCGGCGCAAGCAGGCGCTCGAGATCAACGACAACATCGTCCAGGGATTGGCCGTCGCCAAGTACGCGTTCGAGGCGGGACAGAACTCCGAGGGCATGGCCGCGGTAGAGGGGACGCTCGCCGCGGCCCGGTCGATCATCTCGAAACTCCTCGAGGAGATCGGCCGCGAGGAGCCGCTCGGACCGGGATCCCTTGTGAGGGACGAGGCGGCCCCGAACTTCACCGACTTCTTACGTCGCTGAATCACAAGTAACTAGTTCCAAAGGACCACCGTTCGGTTAAGCCCAACGGACCACGTGCCGATACAACGGCCATGTTTCATTCCTCCCCTATCCCTCGCCACCCGGCGACCGCATGCCTGCTCGCGCTAGCGCTCGCGCTCACGCTCGCGCTCACGCTGCATGCGGAAGCGAGTCTCCTTTCGGACGCCGTAGCCAACCGCGGCGGTCACGGGAAGAAGGCTTGTCCGCTCACCGGGAAGAAAGCGCGCCGCGCGACCGTGAAGAGGCCGGCCGTGGCGGTGAAGGTCGACGATTCCGTCGCCCCCGACCGCAGGCCGGTCTCGATAAGGCCGACGTCGTGATCGAGAGCCTCGTAGAGGGCGGCATGACTCGCTTGACCGCGGTGTTCCACTGCGGCGAGTCACCGTCGGTCGGCCCGGTGCGGAGTTCTCGCT
>JBOGXG010000337.1:0-5388 GCA_050694195.1 Actinomycetota bacterium
CCGAGATGCGTTCCGCCGAAGACGCTCAGGCCCCGCTCGACCTCCGGGATGTGTCGATGCTCCGTGGTCCCGTAGGCGCCGGCGTTGTCGGTAGCGCTCGAGAAGAGGAGCCTGTCCTCCGCCCGGCGGCCCGCACCCGAAACCCCAGACAGGGCGTCGACGACCAGGGGGCCCTCCACGGCACCGGCCCGCACGAACGGGACCAGAGCGAGAAGTGTGCCGGTGGGATAGCAACCGGGGTTCGCAACACGGGGCGCGGGCATCCCGGCGCGACCGAACTCGGTCAGGCCGTACGTCCAGTCAGGGTCGCTCCGGTGATCGTCCGACAGGTCGATCACGACCTCGGCGCGGAGGTCTTCCAAGAGGGGACGGAGCCGTCCAGAAGGAAGGCACGAGAAAACGACATCGACGGGCGTGGCCACGACCTCGGCGAGATCCCGGAGCTCCGGAAGGTCCCGCCCGAGGAGGTTCGGATGGACCGCGGCGGCGGCCTCCCCGGACCGCCGCGCCGCGGCCGCCGCGGAGATATCGAGAGCGGGATGGGCGACAAGCAGACGAAGCACCTCGCCTCCTGCATATCCCGACGCTCCCAGCACGCTGGCGCTATATCCCATCGCGTGAGTATATACACGACTGTGCATGAGTATTCGTCAGCGCGCCGCTCCGGTCCGGTTAAAGACTCGGGGACCCGAGGCCGATATTGACGGGGAGGCCAGCGAGGACTTTCCACCGGGTGGAAAACGGATGGTGGCAGACATGATGAGGCAGACAACGAAAAGGTTGTTCGGCGCCGCGTGCGTTCTGTGCGTCGCGGGCGCGATCCTTGCCGTCTTCGCCGGCCCCGCCGCCGCCCAGGTGCCCGAGCCGGGAACGCTGATCGAGGAGGTAACGGATCAGGTCGGCGACACGACATCGGATATCGGCGACGGCGTCGCGGATACCGTCGAAGGAGCGACCGAAACGATCGGCGACGTCGTCGGAGGTGACGCGGGTCAAGCCGCTGAGGACGTCGGCGAAGACGTCGGCGGCACCGTCAGAGACTTGACGCAGGAGGCGGACGACGCCGTGACAGGAACCGGCTCGACGGTGGGAGAGAAAGTTGACGACGTGGTCGGCGATCTCGATCCAACCGAGCCGGGCACCAACGGTGGGACCCCGAACGTAGGCGACCCCACGAACGGAGGTCGCGTCGATCCCGCCGGCAACAACACCGCCGGCACGCCCGAGCGCGAGCCTTCGTCGGCTCGTCTCAGCTCGATAGGTGGGGCCCCCGGTTCCGAGACCGTGACCTTCCCCGCCAGCCCCGATAAACATGCGGCGACCGTCGGCTCCTCCTCTGACGCCGGCCGCGATCTCGTGGAGGCCATCGGTGGCATCACCTTCCCGCTCGCCCTCGTTGCTCTCGTGGCCGCGTTCCTCGCGATCCAGGGACGGATCGATCGAGCCGACCCGAAGCTTTCTGTCGCCACGCTCGACCCCGAAGACGAGATGCTGAGCTTCCGATGAAGATGATCAGACCTCGCGCCGCCGCCATGAACGGATCTAAGCGAACCGTGAACGACATGGTGTCGCTCGCCGAACGTATGGGATACATCCAGGCGCTGCGCGTCGCCTTCGGACTCGTCACGATCGGATCCTCTCTGTTCGCCTCCAACATCGTTGGAGCATCGGTTTCGGATCTGATGTTGGCGACCGCGCTCTACCTCGCCGTCGCGGCCGGGTCGGAGGTCGTTCGCCGCGTCGCGAAGTCTCGAGCGCTACCGATCGTCGGAGGCATGTTGCTCGTCGACGGTGTGTACCTAGCGTGGGCGATGTACGCCACTGCCGGCACCCAGAGCCCACTCCGGTTCCTCCTCTACTCGCACCTCATCGCCGTGACCCTCCTGGCCTCCTACAGGACGGGGTTGAAGGTGGCCTTGTGGCATTCGCTCCTGTTCTTCGTGGTCTTCTACGCCCAGGCGGCCGGGATCCTCGAGGCCACGGACGCCGCCGCCGGCGTGTCGCCGCGGAGCGCCGAATTCAATCGAGTGTCCCTTTTCAACGTCCTCGCCTTCTGGCTGATAGCCGGAGGCACCGCCGTCTTCTCCGCTCTCAACGAGCGCGAGCTGAGACGGAGGAAGGGTGACCTCGAGGACCTCGCGACGATGGCGGCCTCGCTCGAAGAAGCCGCTCCGGCGGAGGTCGCACAGATACTTCTGGATTCAGTCGGTGAATCGTTCGGCTTCAAGCGCGGCGTGGTCGTCGGCTCCGACGAAAAGGGTGCCCCGGTGCTCGCGTACCGAGGGCCGGGGGAGGCTCCAGCGTCGTCACCGGGAGTCGACTCCGTGGTGGCTCGCGCGTGGCGCGACAAGCACATCCTTCTGTTGAAGCAGCTCGACGAGGAGGACGACCCCCGTCTCAATAAACTGCTCCCGTTCGCCCGTAATCTCGTTGTGGCACCACTGTTCGCCGATGGGCGCTCGGTTGGCGCGCTGATCCTGGAGCAACCCGCGAAGGCAGGGGCTCGCATCGAACGGCGAGTCGTGGACATGGTCGGCCAGTTCGCGGCCCACGGCGCGCTGGCCATCCGCAACGCCGCGCTGATGCAGCAGGTCCAAAGGATGGCCGACACGGATGCTCTCACGGGCCTGTCGAACAGGAGATCGTTCGAAGCCCGGCTCGACCAGGAGCTATCTCGTGCTGCGAGGAACGGCGAGCCGGTCACGTTGATGATGCTCGACGTCGACCGCTTCAAGCGCTTCAACGACATCCACGGACACCAGGCCGGCGACGACGTCCTTCGTCACGTCGGCGCGACCCTCATCGCCGCCTCTCGTGAATTCGACACCCCGGCTCGCTACGGCGGGGAAGAGTTCACCGTCATCCTTCCCGCCTGCTCCCCCGCCGAGTCGCTCATCGTCGCGGAGAGGATCCGCAAACTCGTGGGTGAGATCCACACCGTGGAGTCCGTCTCGGCCAGCGCGGGTGTTGCCTCCTACCCAGCTCACGCAACGAGCGCCAGCGACCTCGTGAAGGCCGCCGACGAAGCGCTCTACGAGTCCAAGCGTTCCGGTCGCGACCGGCTCACGCGATCCCAGCGACGCGTGATCATGAGCCCGTCGGCCACCGCGGGGACCGACTAACACCTCACTTGTAGACCTTCCGACGGAAGACGTCGGTCGCGAGCGACTGCACTCGGTCGAGGATCAGTAATCCGTCCAGATGATCGATCTCGTGCTGGAACGCGCGCGCTTCGAAACCACTCGTCGTGATGACGACATCCTCACCGGCAGGCGATCGACCCCGGACGACGATCTCGGTGGCGCGGACGACGTCGGCGGTGAGGTCGGGCACGCTCATGCATCCCTCACGCCCCACCTTTCGTCCGCCGGCTTCGATGATGGCCGGGTCGAACAGCACCACGAGGCCGTGACACGTCCGCGTCTTCGGGTGCCCCGTCACATCGAGCGCGAACGCACGCTTCGACGCGCCTATCTGCGGCGCCGCCAGGCCGACACAAGCGGGCGAGGCCCGCATGGTGTCGACGAGGTCTCGAGCGAGGTCGGCGTCGGGGACGGGCCCGACGGCTTCCGCCTCTTGCTTCAGAACGCGACTCGGTAGTCGCACCACAGCGCGAACGGTCATCGGTCAGGGCTGCACTTAGAGGACGTCGGCGTCGATGGGATGCACGCTAGCGTCCACCCCCAGTTCTTCCCTCAGACCGGAGACGGCCTTCTCCAGATCAACGCCTGCGGGCACCGTTACCTCGAGCATCAGCGCGTAGACGGGGTCATCGGCGCCGCCGACGACCCGCGACGTTAGATCGGTGATGTTCGCGCCGTACGCGGCCAGCAGGTCGGTGACGTGGGCCACGATGCCGGGTCTGTCGGCGCCGTAGACAGACACCATGTGCGTGGGTGGTGTGACGTCTGCGTCCGTCGCTTCGACCGGCTCGATCAATATGGTGAGGTCGAGTTCCTCCCCTACCGATCGCAGGTGCTCATCTACGTCACCGGGATCGACCTCGTCGGGGGTCTCCACCAGAAGCACCATCGAGAAATGACCTCTGAGGATGGTGGAGGAAACGTCCTCGAGGTTGCATCCCGCATCGAACAGCGCTTTCGAAACACCGGCCACGATGCCGGGCCGATCGTTGCCGATAACCGTGACGGCTACCAGGTTCATCGACTCGGCCACCTCCGTTTCCATCCCGAGGGTCGGGGACCGAGACACATTAGGCGATAAGAAAGGTCCCTAGGGTGTCTGGACCTGCGGGTTCAAACGCTCCTTGAAGTAGCGGACCTCTTTGCTCGTCAGACCCTTCATCTCGAACACACTGACTCCCTGGCCGGCGCCGTTGTCGTTCGCGTAGATGCGGCCGTTGTACCAGTACGCGGCCCAAACGTCGGGGATCAAACCGCCGTTCATCTGCAGGTAATGGCCGATCTCGACGGGGCTCGACGGATCGCTGAAGTCGACAACCGACCACCCGGATGCCCTGTATCCCACGACGGCTATGTACTTCTTCGGGTCCTTCATCGGAAGAACGTTGAAGTTGTGCGTCGTACAGGCTATGTACGACGCCTCCTCCTGGGATTCCGGCTGCGCGGCGCGTGGAACGTTGTAATAGCCGGCGAGCATCGGCAGCGTCGGGTCTTCGATGTTGTAGAACCACATCGCCCCTATCGGACTCTGCTGGCTGCCGGCGCACTGCCCCGTCACGGATCCCGCGAACTCGTCCGCGATCACGAGGTACTTCTCGTCCCACGTCACACCCGTGCCGTGATGGATCTCGATGGCGGGGTTGACGATGCGAGAGATGATCTCCGGCTTCAAGGGGTTCTTGATGTCCCAGATCTGCGATTCGCCGATGCACGCGGCGGCAGCCATCTTCTGTTCGGCGAAGATGGTCACGTCGTGACAACCGATCTCCGGGGAAACGTCGAGCGTTCCAACGACCTTCGCCTTCGACGGGGCCGCCATTGGGACCTTCACGATCGAGACCTTCCGGTGCGAGACGACGCTGCATGACTCTGTGGGCACGCTCAGCGGATAGGACTCGACGTAGATGTAGACCTCCTTCTTAGAGGGCACGATCGTATGCGTGTGGGATCCGCAATCCGTCTCGACGAACCCGATCTGGCGAGGACGCGTCACATCCGAGATATCGAGGATCCGGAGGCCCTCCTTGCCCGCCGAGTCGGCTGCGTCCGAGCAACCGAGGGCGTCCTCCGATTGGGGTGAATCGAGCGACACGAAGACGAGATCCTCGTAGACCGAGACGTCCCCTTGGGCCCCCGGACAGGCGTGGAACCCGACCTGGCGTAGGTACGGGGCGCGCGGCAAGATCTTGTAGAAGGCGGTCCCGCTGTAGGAACCGGCGACCAGGAGATCATCCTGGAACGCCAT
>JBOGXG010000338.1:0-4008 GCA_050694195.1 Actinomycetota bacterium
CCCCTCACCGATCGTCTTGGTCGGCGATCTCGGGTCGGGAGGGAGGTTGTAGACCTCCGGTTCGTCCACGAGCAAGAAGAACGCATTGAGCCCATCGGTCCCCCGCTGCTCCGTCGCGTCCGCCCCATAAAGGTACGCCTCGGGTACCCCTCGGTCGTGCAGTTGCTCGACGCGTCGCGAGGCCGTCGAGCGCAACTCGTCCAGCTCACCGAACTGGATGGCATCGGTTGGACACGCCTTCGCGCACGCCGGTGTCATCCCGTCCTTCTGCCGGTCGTAACACAGCGTGCACTTCCACGCGCGACCGTCGTCCTCACGCCGATCGATAACACCGAACGGACAGGCGACGACGCACATACCGCATCCGTTACAGACATCTGGTTGAACGAAGACGGAGTCGAACTCGGTCCGGATGATGGAGCCCGTGGGACATACCTCGAGACAAGCCGCACTTTGACAATGCTTGCAGACATCCGACATGAGCAGCCATGAGAAGTCGCCGAGACCGGTTTCCTGATCTCCCAACGGCACGGGTCGCTCGATGAATGCCACGTGTCGCCACGTGGACGCTCCCAACGACACCGTGTTGTCGTACGACAGGCCGGAGAAGACGAAGCCGTCGTCGGGCAGCTCGTTCCATTCCTTGCACGCCACCTCGCAGGCTTTGCACCCGATGCAGACCGTCGTATCGGTGAAGAACCCCATCGTGGTCATCGGGTCTTCTTCCCCTCCTGCGCCTCCGACCCCTTCGCCTCGTGGGGGCCGGGCGAAACCCGCACGCCGGGGAGATCGCGCGCGGGCTCGGCGACCCGCGCCGGCGCCATCGGCCCGCTGGTGACGACGCGCCGGGCGCGGCTCCGCCGGCCGGCGACGATGTTCCCGGTGAGTGCCTTGGATTCCTGGATGGCAACATTCGGATCCGCCACGAAGGAGATCAATTCGTTGGTTGCATCTCCGGTCACGATCCCTCGGCGCCCCCAGTGGAAGGGGAGGCCTATCTGGTGGATCGTGCGGCCTCGGATCTTCAGCGACGGGATGCGCTCGGTTACGAGCACGCGACACTCGACCTCGCCACGCGCCGTGGTGATCGTCGCCCAACCACCGTTCTTTAGCCCTTTCTCGCGAGCGAGTTGTGGTGAGACCTCACAGAACATCTCCGGCTGAAGTTCCGCCAACCACGACAACCATCTGGTCATCGCTCCCGCGGTGTGATGTTCCGTCAATCGATATGTGGTGACCACGTACGGATAGTCGGGATCATCGAACGCCGCGTGGTACGGATTCCGCCGGCCGGGCCATTCCATCCGAGCGGGATTGCACTGCTGCCCGTACAGCGCGTTCTCGACGACACCCTCTTGGGGCTCGTAGTGCGTCGGGAGCGGCCCATCCTTCAAACCATCCGGGGCGAAGAGCCAGGCCCTGCCGTCCCTCTGCATGATGAAGGGATCCGTCCCAGCTATAGCGTCCAACCCGGACGCATCCGGTCCGGGACGATAGGAGGGGGGCCGGTCCACGATGAAATCCGGCTCGTCGAATCCGGCCCAGCGTCCCGCCTCTTCGTCCCACCACACGTAGCGTTTCCGTTCGGACCAGGGGACCCCCTCGGCGTCCGCAGAGGCCCTGTTGTAGAGCATCCTGCGGTTCGCCGGCCACGCCCATCCCCACTCCGGTGCCACCCATGACTGAAGGTGGCCCGGCTTGCGGCGAGCCGTCTGGTTCACTCCACCGGCTCGGCAACCGGCGTAGATCCAGCATCCGCATGCCGTCGATCCGTCGGCGGCGAGGTCGACGAAGCCGGCGATCGGGCTCCCGTCGTCGATCCGGTAACCGTTGATCTCGTGAAGGACCGCCTCGGCGTCTGGTTCTTCGTGGACCCCCGTCGTCGGGTAGTCCCACGTGAGGTCCAACAGCGGGCGGTCCTTCGGCTCGGTGGAGTACTGGTACAGCGTCCGCAATCGTCGCCCCAGGTGATACATGAAGTGCAGCTCGCTCCGCGCGTCGCCCGGCGGGTCGACGGCCTTGTGATGCCACTGCAGCATCCGCTGCGTCTGGGTGAAGCTCCCGTCCTTCTCGGTATGCGCCGCCGCGGGGAAGAAGAAGACCTCCGTCTGGATATCTTCCGGTCTCACCTCGCCACGATCGATCTCCGGCGCATCCCGCCAGAATTCGGCGGTTTCCGTCAGAACCAGATCGCGAACCACAACCCAATCGGCGCGCCGGAGTCCGGCCCGTTGAAGGGCACCATGCATCGAGCCGACGGCGGGGTTCTCCCCCATCACGAAGTAGCCCTTGACCCGGCCCTGCGCCATATCGGCCACGGTGGTCATGTGCGAATGGTCGCCGGTGATACGCGGGAGATGATCGAAACACCAGCCGTTGTCCGCGGTTGCCGCATCGCCGAAGTAGGCCTTCAGCAGAGAAACCGCGTACTTCGGAAACTCGCTCCACCACCCATCGCGGGGCGTGTGGTTCTCGAGGTAACGATCCAGGCTCTCGTCGCTCCCCGCCTCCGGCATGGGCAGGTACCCCGGCAAGAGGTTGTAGAGCGTAGGGATATCGGTGGACCCTTGGATCGAGGCGTGACCGCGCAACGCCGCGATGCCGCCGCCGGGTCGCCCGATGTTGCCGAGGAGGGATTGAACGATCGCCGCCGACCGGATGAACTGGACGCCGATCGAATGCTGCGTCCATCCGAGCGCGTAGCAGAAGGCCGACGTTCGCTCCCGACCCGAGTTGTCGCACAGGGCGCGAGCAACTTTAAGGAAGAGGTCCTCCGGGACGCCGCAGACCTCCTCGACCATCGCAGGGGTGTAACGGGAGAAGTGCCTCTTCAGGATCTGGAACACGCAGCGCGGGTCCTCTAGGGTCGGGTCCGTCCGTATCTCGCCTCCTTCGTACTGCCATGAGGCCGTGTCGTAGAGGACGTGGTCCGGATCCCAACCGGAGAAGACGCCGTCGAGATCCTCCGTATCGCGAAAATCCTCCGAGACCAGGAACGAGGCGTTCGTGTAATCGAGGACGTACTCCTCGAAGTAGCGACGCTCGGAGATGATGTGGTTGACGATCGCTCCGAGGAAGACGATGTCGGTGCCGGCCCGAAGGGGGACGTGCAGGTCGGCCATCGCGCTCGTCCGTGTGAAACGAGGGTCGACGTGGATGATCGTCGCGCCCCGGCGTTTAGCCTCCATCACCCACCCGAACCCGACGGGATGACATTCGGCCATATTGGAACCCTGGATCACGATGCAGTCAGAGTTCTGAAGATCCTGTTGGAAGGTCGTTGCGCCTCCACGTCCGAACGAAGTCCCCAGACCGGGAACGGTGGACGAGTGTCATATCCGCGCTTGGTTCTCGATCTGGATCGCGCCCAGCGCGGTGAACAGCTTCTTGATCAGATAGTTCTCCTCGTTATCCAGTGTTGCTCCGCCCAGATGCGCGATCCCCATCGTGCGGTTGACGCGCCGGCCCTCGAGGTCGTGCTCGGCCCACGTGCGCTCCCGCGTCGTTCTCACCCGATCTGCCACCATGTCCATGGCGGTCTCGAGCGAGATGGACTCCCATCCCGTCCCACCGGGTCTCCGATACAGAACCCGCTCCCCACGCTGCGAGCCGGTGACGAGCTGGAACGTGGCCGCACCTTTGGGGCAGAGCTTCCCACGGGAGACCGGCGAATCTGGGTCCCCCTCGATGTCGGTTATGCGCCCGTCCTTCGTGAAGACGAGCTGTCCGCAACCGACCGCGCAGTAAGGGCAAACGGACCGCGTCACGTCGTCGGCGCTTCGCGTCCGTGGAGCCAGCTCACCGGTGCGCCGGGAGCGCGCCGTGATCCCCAAGGCCTTCGTATCTCGAGCGAGCAGTTGACGGAGCACGGGCCACCTGAGGACGCCGTCGTCCTGCCGGTCTTCGGTCCCCTCGCCCCGCTTCACGACTTCGAGCCTACGCGTTCTTCCCGTGGGGCTCCATCTGGGCAAGAACGCTGAGTGATCTACCGACGGCGCCGGCTAGAGC
>JBOGXG010000339.1:0-17042 GCA_050694195.1 Actinomycetota bacterium
GTACCGGCGCGCAGGTCGTCGATACCCGAAAGACGACCCCCGGGCTCCGGCTGCTCGAGAAGCAGGCCGTCGCCGTAGCCGGTGGACGCAACCACAGATTCGGTCTCGACGACGGGATCCTCGTCAAGGACAACCACATCCAGGCGGCCGGTGACGTTGCTACCGCGACGCAGCGCGCGGTGAGCGGCGCCCCCCACGGCCTTCTCGTGGAGGTCGAGGTGCAGAGCCTCGAAGGGTTGGACGCCGCGATAGCCGCAGGAGCGCACGCCGTACTGCTCGACAACATGACCCCCGATGAGGTGCGAGCCGCGGTCGAGCGCGCGGCCGGGCGAGTGCTGCTGGAGGCCTCCGGTGGAATCACTCTAGAGACGATCCGTTCCTATGCCGAGACGGGCGTCGACCTCATCTCGGTCGGGGCCCTGACCCACTCGGCCCCGGCGATCGACCTGTCATTGGAGGTAGAAGTCTGATGGTCTTGACCCAAGAGGCCCGCTCCACCGGGGCGACGGAGGAGTGGGCGGCCGAGGTGCAACGGCTCGCTCGTGCGAACGATGCGGTCATCGTGGCCCACAACTATCAAGTCCCTGCAGTTCAGGACGTCGCCGATTACGTCGGGGATTCGCTGGAGTTGTCGCGCATCTCGGCGAAGGTGAAGGAATCCACGATCGTTTTCTGCGGGGTCCACTTCATGGCGGAGACGGCGAAGATCCTCTCCTACGACAAGACGGTACTGATCCCCGATCAGATGGCCGGCTGCTCGCTGGCCGCGTCGATCACCGTCGAGGAGCTGCGGGCGTGGAAGGCGGAGCATCCCGGCTCGACGGTCATCATGTATGTGAACACCGACGCTCTCACGAAATCCGAGACCGACATCTGCTGCACGTCGGCGAATGCAGTGAACGTCGTGCGCTCGGTCCCCGAGGACCAGGAGATCCTCTTCGGACCCGACATGTTCCTGGGCGCGGCCGTCGAGCGGATGACCGGGCGCAAGATGCATCTCTGGATGGGGGAGTGCCACGTCCACGCCGGGATCCAGCCGAGCGACATCGGGAAGACCATGGACGCCAATCCGAATGCGGAGCTGCTCGTGCATCCCGAGTGCGGCTGCTCGAGCCAGTGCATGTATCTCGCCTCGACCGGCGACCTCCCCGCCGACAGGACGTTCGTCCTAGGCACCGGCGGCATGGTGCGGCGCATGAAGGAGTCGTCCGCCGACAAGTTCATCATCGCGACCGAGACCGGGATGATGCACCGCCTCCGCAAGGAGAATCCGGACGCCGAGCTGATCGCAGCCAACGAGGCCGCGGTGTGCGGCTACATGAAGATGATCACGCCCCACAAGCTGCTCGACTGCCTTAAGGCACTGGACGCCGGCGACGCGTCCAGTTACGTCGTCGACGTCCCTCCCGACATCGCCGACAAGGCCCGGCTTTCGATCGAACGCATGATCGCCATCGGCTGACTTTTTTTCGGTCCAGAATCAGCGCGCATAGCGGCCCTGGCGAGGAAGAGAAAACCGGCTGCCATCTTCCTTTCCTTCAAGGTCACGCATAGCGAACCAGTTTTGGACCAAAAAACCGGGGGCTAGAGCTTCGGCAGGATCTGGCTCTCGTAGAAGTCGAAGAAGCCGTCCTGGTGCGGGCCTATCTGATGGACCCAGATGTGCGTGTAGCCGGCGTCGGCGAACTTATGGATGAGGTCGAGGTGCTCCTCGGGATCCGGTCCCGCGGCGATCTTGCCCTCGAGGTCCTCGGGCTCGACGTTGTCGGCGGCGGCCTCGAAGTGGCGCGGTAGCGGGAGTTCCTGGCTGAGCTCGCCGCCGAGCCCGACGATCGGCCACCACCGCGCCGCGTTCTTCAGGGCCTCGTCGCGGTCGTCTCCCCAACAGACGGTTACCTCCGCGTAGCGCGGCTTGCCCGCACCTCCAGCCGAGTCGAAGCCCTCCAACATCTTCTCGTCCGGCGCAAGTGCGATGATGCCGTCCCCCTTCTCGGCGGCGAGCTTCGTCGCTTTCTTGCCGCCGGCGGCGATGAGGAGCGGAGGAGGTTGGTCGGGGAGCGAATATATGCATGCGTTCTCAACCGTGAAGTAGCGCCCGTGGTGGGTTTGCATCCCGCCGCTCCACAGCTCGCGGATCACATCGATCGCCTCGTCGAGCATTTGCCGCCGCACGCTTGCCGGCGGCCAGCGGTCGCCGAGGATGTGTTCGTTCAATGCTTCGCCGGTCCCGAGGCCGAGCGAGAAACGTCCCGGCAGCAGCGTCGCGGTGGTCGCCGCGGCCTGAGCCACGAGCGCGGGATGCATGCGGATCGTCGGGCAAGTGACGCCGGTGTGGAGCTCCAAGCGATCCGTCGCGGTCGCGATCGCACCGAGGACACTCCATACGAACGGGCTCTGTCCCTGCTCGTCGGTCCACGGATGGAAGTGGTCGGAGATGGCCGCGAATCCGAAGCCGGCATCCTCGGCCCGTTCCGCCTGGCTCACCAGATCCGCGGCGCCGAACTCTTCGGCCGAGAGCTTGTAACCGATCTTCTCGAGAGGCATGTTCCGCGACTACCCGCGCCCGTAGGCGGCTAAACGCGCCGCGCGGTCACTCGCGGGGCGTGGCGGCGACCCCCGCCAACGACGCAACGATGCCGACGAACGCGGCGACGAGCACGAGTATCAGGCCGACGGCCTGCTGCGCGTCGCCGACGAGGTCCATCCGGCGGGAGATGTCGGAGGTGATGTCGTCGATCGCCCGATAGTCGGCGATGGCGATGACCCCCATGACGAACGCGGCGGCGAAGGCCAGCCAGGCGAAGCCGCCCTTCTTCCTCGCCACGACGAGGAACGCGCAGGCGATGAGCACGGCGGCACAGCCGATCACGTACCACCCGTCTCGAGCCTCGATCCCCGTGAAGGGCTCGGCTCTGGCGAGCTCGGACGCCGGCCCCCGTTCGGGAGGTGTGACGGTGACCCAGTCGAGGACGGACCCGATCACCGCCGCCGCGCCCGCCGCGATCAAACCGGCCGAGGCAGCGACCCGAGCGCGGTCGAAGTAGTCGCCCGGCCCCCGTTGTCGTTCCACCGGCGATAGCCTACAGATGTGTCGAGGAAACGAAGGTGCCTGTTGGCCATACACGCCCACCCGGACGACGAATCGTCGAAGGGGTCGGGGACGATGGCGCGCTACGCCAAGGAAGGCGTGCGCGTCGTGCTCGTCTGCGCGACCCGCGGCGAAGCCGGCGACATCCTGAACCCGCGCATGGATCAGCCGGGGATCAAGGAACGCATGGCCGAGCTTCGCGAGGCCGAGCTCGAGACCGCCTGCGATCTGCTCGGCGTCGAACAGATCTATCAGCTCGGCTATCGCGATTCGGGGATGCCCGACTCGGAATGGAACGAGCATCCGGCCGCCTTCATGAACGCGGACCCCGACGAGGCCGTGGGACGCCTGGTGGAGATCATCCGCCGGGAACGTCCCGAGGTGATCCTTGCCTACGACGAATCCCGCGGTTACGAACATCCGGATCACGTGAAGGTCCACGAGTGGGGAACGCAGGCGTTCCGCGACGCGGGAGATCCGAAGAAGTTCTCCGACAAGGGAGAGCCGTGGTCCCCGTCCAAGCTGTACTACTTCGCGACGTTCACGAAGCAGCGTTTCCAGAAGCTCGACGCCGCCGCGGTCGCGGAGGGGATGGAGAGCCCCTACGCCGGCTGGCTGGAGAACTGGGATTCGATGGGCTTCGTGGAGCCCGAGGTGACGACGCAGGTGGACGTCGCCGACTTCATCGAGCTACGCAGCAAGGCGTTGCTGGCTCACGCGACGCAGATAGACCCCGACTCGTTCTGGTTCGCCATCCCCGATGAGATGCACAGGCGCATCTATCCGTGGGAGGACTACACGTTGGTGGAATCGAACGTACCGACGCGGGAGCTCGAGGAGGATCTGTTCGAAGGGATCGACGAGACTCAGTAGTCGCGTCGCGCCAGTGTTTCCTCGATCACTGCGAGGATCTCGTCCCCGAGAAGTTCGTCCTGCTGGAGGAGAGCGTCACGCAGGCCGTCGACCAGGTCGCGGTTCTTCTCGAGGAGCCACAGCACCTGCTCTTTCGTCGTGAGGAGCATGTCGTTCACTTCCTTCTTCGTGTCCTCGTTGCTGAGTACCTTGGCGACGATGTTGGGGGTCGAGTGCATGCCGTTGCTGACCGCTTCGTAGGACACGAGCGAACTTCCCATCCCGTAGGAGCCGATCATCTGAGCGGCGAGCGACGTTGCCGCGGTGAGGTCGGAGGACGGTCCCGTCCCCGACTCACCGAAGTACAGGTGCTCCGCCGCGAGACCGCCGAGCATGATCTTCAGCGTTCCCTCGAGCTCGGATTTGGTCTTCGTGAAACGCTCCTCGGTATCCGAGTGAGCCAGAAGACCCAGGGCGCTGCGTCTCTTGATGATCGAGAGGACCTCGAGCCGGCGCTCCTTCGCGCAGAGGTAGGCGGCGACGGCATGGCCGGCCTCGTGCGTTGCGATAAGGATCCGCTCGCGGTCGGTGTAGGCGACGGGCTGGCCGAGCCCGACCTCCTCCGACAGACGCGCCCGCTGAACATCTCTCCACGAAAGTTCCTTGCGTCCGTCTCGGAGCGCCCATACGAGCGCTTCGTCGAGCACGTGCTCGAGCATCGCCGGCGTGTAGCCGAGGGTCATCGCCGCGAGCTCCTCCCGCATGTCTTCGCGGTCCATCTCCTCGCTGTGAGCTCTCTTGATGAGGAAGTGATCGACGAGGTCGCGACGTCCGGCGCGGGACGGCAGATCGAAGTGAAGGATGCGATCGAAGCGACCCGGCCTGAGCAGCGCGGGGTCGAGCGAGTCGGCCCGGTTGGTCGCCCCGATGATCAGAACGTTGTTGTAGATGGGTTTGTTCTTCTTCACCTGCCGGTGAGCCGGAAGAAACATGTTGATGAAGTCCTTGAACTTGTTGTTCATCCGTCCCGAGAACGCCGGCGCCTCGAACGACTGCATCTGGATGAGGAGTTCGTTGACGACTCCGCCCGTACCGGAATCCATCATCCGGTGCACGGATCGGCTCGGCTGTCCCAGAGGGCTGAAGGAGTTCATCCCACCGCGGGCGTTGCCCACCGCGTCGATCTCCTCGATGAACCCGATCGCGCCGCCCTCTTTGGCAGCGGCCTTCTTGAGGCCCTTGAAGAACGAGCGGATCTTGAACGCGGTCATCCCGTAGAACATGCTTTGGAACTGCGGGGCGGACACGAAGTAGAAGGGCACGCCGGCTTCCGCCGCCATCGCCTTCGCCAGGTGGGTCTTACCGGTACCCGGGTTGCCTTCGAAGAGGAGGCCGCGGCGCGGGTTGCCGCCGAGTTCCTCGCGGAAGGTCTTGTAGGCGAGGAAGATCTGCAGGGTGCGAGTGACCTCTTCGAGCACGCCGTCGATCCCCCGCACGTCTTCGAAGTTGAGACCGATCTGCTCGGGGCTGAAGCGCACCGCGGGGGATTTGCCGTTGACCAGCATCGGCAGGGCGATCATCATGCCGAGCATGACCATGATGAGGATCGGGAACAGCCACAGCATCGCGTCGGGGCCGAGGCTCGGCATGCGGATGATCGGGCGATCGCTAACGATCCGGCTGATCATGTAGGCGAGGACTACAACGTTCAGGTAGAGGAGCCAGCGCAGGCGGCGGTGGCGGTTCCGTTCACGGATCCGCTTCACGTCCTCACGGTGGCCCTCGGCGAGGGACTTGAACGCGTCGAAGGACTTGATGCTCTCGGCGGTGGCCGCCTCCGACTTCTTCATCGTGCGCGCCTCGCGGCTACGCCCATGCCCCGTTGGCAATTCATGGTTAGAGATTCGGCGTTTCTAGGTCCTTCTTTAGCCTCAACGGGCCCGCCGCGACCCCCCACGGAACGATGAAGAAGGGGATCGCCAGCGCCCGTGCGGCCGCCTGAGCGAGTCCGACCCCGGCCCAGGCGCGCTGATCGGCGAGGGGCTCGGTGAGGAGCATCCCGGCCCTCTCCGCCAGAGCGCCGATCGCAAGCGCCAGGACCAGCGCTACGACCAGGGAGGATCCCTCTTTCCGCCATGCCCGGGCGAGGTTCCCGCCGGTCTCCGAGGGGCGTCCCCACCCTCCCCGGACGGTGGGAAGGACTCCGTGGCGATCGTCCGACAGCACCCTTCGTGCGGCTCGGGCGAGCAGGGGGAGGAGGAGGATCTCCACGGCAGTTACAGCGACGAGCCCGAGACGCGCATCTCGCAACTCGGCCTTGCCGACACCTCTTACCTGACGCTCGCTGGGGAACTCCTCGATGGCATCGTGTATCTCGCTCACCGCGATCACCCGTTGGAAGACCAATGCGTGGCCGACGTGAAGGGGGACCGTGATGCAAGCCGCCAGGAGGAAGTAAGTGGTGAAGTTCTTCAGCGTCAGGCGGAACGCATGGTCGAGCATCCCGGGAGTGTAGTGGCCTCGCTCGGGCATCCGGCTTGGGTCGGTATTAGTCTCGCGAGATGAGCGTGTTCACGCGAACCGGCACCGAGAACCAGATGCGTTGGGATCGCTCATCGCCCCGCTTCATGGAGGTCTGGTACGCGACGATGACCCACCGCGAGTCGGGGAGCGGCCTCTGGTTCCGGTACACCATCACGGCACCGGACAAACGCTTCGGCTCTCCCTACTGCGAGTTGTGGGCGTTCTACTTCGATCCCGATATCGCACGCAGCTTCGCGGGGAAGCAACGTTTCTCGATCGATCAACTGAGTCCGCCGTCGGGACGAGACGACGGAGCGTTGGTTCGTATCGGCGACGCGTGGCTGAGCGAGAACCATCTCGAGGGGAGTCTCGAGAGCCGGGGCCGTACCATCTCGTGGTCGCTCGACTTCGAGCCCGACGGCGAATGCTTCCAGCACCTTCCCCAGAGGTTGCTGCCGCGGCTCGAGAAGCGCGTCTCGGTGCTGTGCTCGCCGAACCTGTCCGTTCCTTTCTCCGGAACGGTCAAGGTCGACGGCGATGCATTCGAGCTCGAGCGTGAGCCGGGGCAACAATCGCATCGATGGGGCCGAGCGCATTCGTCGACTTGGACGTGGGCGCATTGCTCGTTGTGGGACGACGACGACCGAGCGGTCTTCGAGGGGGTGGCCGCCAAGGCCGCGCTCGGCCCCCTCCCGGCCCCCACGATGACGTTCGCCTACCTCCAACTAGAGGACGAGCAGATCCCGTTCAACGAGTTGCGGTGGGCTTTCAAGGCCAAGAGCAGCTACGAGATGCCGACGTGGGCGTTCACCGCGCGCACCGATAGATGGCGAGTCGTCGGTGCATCGCGGGCACATCCGGACCGTTTCGTTCAGGTCACCTACGCCGACCCGGACTCGACGCTTCGCTACTGCGCGAACTCCGAGATCGCCGACCTGGCCCTCGAGATCTACCGGCGCGAGTCGTCGGGATGGAGGCACCACAAGAGCCTCACCGCGACCCGCACGGCCCACCTCGAGTTCGGCCAGAAGGATCCCTTCCCCGAACTCCCGATCCACCTCTAAGTTTCTTAGACAGAATCGGTGCTCCCAGAGCAACCAGTCTTAGACAGAATCGCCGCGGGGCGGTCTCCGGGCTTGTTTGATCTCGGCGCGGCGTTTCTTCTGCTGCAACCGTTTCTCTTGGGCCGCGCGCGAGGGAGCCGTCTTCTTCCGCGGCTTCTCCTGTTTGAGCGCGGCGGCGACGATCTCGCCGAGACGTCGCTCGGCGTCGATCCTGTTGCGGAGCTGAGAGCGGCGTTCGTCGGAGATGACGCGGAGCACCCCGCGGCCGTCGAGCCGGCCGGCGAGCTTTGCCAGGAGCCGGGCGCGCTGACGGGGGCCGAGCACCTGCGACTCGGCCACGTTCCACCTCAGCTCGACCCGCGTGGCGGCCTTGTTCGCGTGCTGTCCTCCCGGCCCCCCCGAGGTCGAGAACGTGATGTCCAGCTCCGATCCCGGGATCTCGAGCGAACGGTTCACCTGGACGCCGGCCATCAGCCGATTTGCTCGGCGAGGAGCGCCGGAGAGTCGACGGGCGCCTTGCACACACGGTTGCGGCACACGTAGGCCGTGGCCCGACCCCCCAGACGAGCGCGGTGCTCCAAGAGGGCCGGATCGACGCCCTCCATCTCCTCGCGGGGCGACACGATCACCACCTTGTTGGGGAGGAAGCGGCCGCGCACCTCCTTCACCATCGCCCCGGTATCGGGCGCGCCGGCGTCGCCGATGATGACGATCTCGAGCGCCTCGCTCGTGTAGAGATCGAGCGCGCCTAGGAGATGTCCGAAGCCGAGGGGCGAGCGGGTCATCGGACGGACGAGGAGGCGCATCGTGTCGCGCGCGTAGCCCTCGTACTCCGGGTTCCCGGTGATGAGCGCGAGACGCTGGAGTTCGACGGCGAGGACCGAGTTCGCCGCCGGCACCGCGTTGTCGATGAGGTCCTTGCCGCGCGTGACGAGGCGCTCCGCATCGCTGCCGGTCGTGAAGAAACCTCCTGCGTCCCCGTCGTGGAAGAGCCGAATGGCCTCGTCCGCGGTCCACCGCGCCTCGCGGAGCCACATCGCGTCGCCGGTTGCCTCGAAGAGGGCGAGCAGGGCTTCGAGCGTCAACGCGTAGTCCTCGGCGAAGCCGAGATGTTTCACGACCGCGTTGCGGTAGCTCCTCATCAACCTCCCGTCGCGCCGGAGCGACGAGAGCACGAACCGCATCGCTTCTTCGGCGGCCGCTATCCAGCCCGGCTCATCGAGCGCGGCCCCCGCTTCCGCGAGTGCCGACGCGGCCAGTCCGTTCCACGCGGTGAGCACCTTCGTATCGGTCGCCGGCCTGACGCGCATCGCCCGCCTCTCGAGCAGGGCGCGCCGGGCCCTCTCTACTGCGGCGGGGTCCGACGGTTCCTGCGAGTAGACGGGGATGTTCGCGCCCTCGAAGTTGCCGGCCTCGGTCAACCCCCAGTGATCGATCGCCGCGTCGGCATCGGCTCCCGCGACGCTCCGCACCTCGTCGAGGGACCAGATGTAGAAGAGTCCCTCCTCGCCCTCGGAGTCGGCGTCGATCGTCGCCCAGAACCCGCCGGCGTCGTCGCGCATCTCCTCGAGCATCCATGTTGCCGTTTCGATCGCGACGCGGCGGTGGCGTTCGTTCCCGGTGAGTTGCCACGACCGTGCGTACGTCCGGAGCAGCTGCGCGTTGTCGTAGAGCATCTTCTCGAAGTGAGGAACGATCCACGCGGCGTCGACGGAGTAACGGTGGAAACCTCCGCGCAGTTGGTCGTAGATGCCGCCGGCGGCCATCGCGTCCAGCGTCCGCCCGGCCATCCCGCCGGCCCTCTCGTCGCCGGCAGCGGCGAACCTCAGGAGGAGATCGATGGTCATCGGGGATGGGAACTTCGGCGCGCCGCCGAACCCGCCGTTCACCGGATCGAAAGCCTGGGCTATCCCCTCCGCGGCCTGTGTGAGGATCTCTCTCGTGAGCGCTTCGTTCGCCGGGGCCGCGGCGGTTAGCCCGGCCATGTGCTCGACGAGCTTCCGACCTTGCTGCTCGACCCCTTCGCGCTTGTCTCGCCACGCTTCGGCGACCGCACCGAGCAGTTTCCTGAACGACGGGAGGCCGTGGCGATCCTCCGGTGGGAAATAGGTCCCGCCGAAGAAGGGAACGCCTTCGGGTGTGAGGAAGACGGTCATCGGCCACCCACCGTGTCCGGTCATCGATTGCACGGCCTCCATGTAGACGGCGTCGAGGTCGGGGCGCTCCTCGCGATCGACCTTGATCGGGATGAAGAGATCGTTGATCACTCGCGCCGTCTCGGCGTCCTCGAACGACTCCCGTTCCATCACGTGGCACCAGTGACAGGCGGCGTAGCCGATCGAGAGGAAGATCGGCTTGTCCTCGCGCAACGCCTGATCGAGCGCGTGATCGTCCCACGGCTGCCACGCGACGGGGTTGTCCTTGTGCTGGAGGAGATAGGGGCTCGTCTCCTCTGCGAGTCGGTTGGCCATAGAGCCATAATGCCCCCAACCCCGTACTCTCTTCGCTCGATGGCCACGCTCGCCTATCTTCTGTTGCCGCTCTCGGGGATCGCCGCCTATCTCGGCGGCGGAACGGCTCGCATCCGCTTCCACGGTCTGCAGGCGATCGTTTTCGGGACGGTGTGGCCCCTGGCTCTCTACGGTGGGTCGGCGATCTCGACCGCGATCACGAAGGTCGTGTTCGTCGCGGGAGCCGTCCTATGGGTGGTCTTCCTCGCTGGGACCGTGGTCGGCCGGGACCCCCGCATACCGGTCCTCGGCCCCATGCTCGAACGTGCGGCCCGTGACGCGCTGAGCGGAAGTAGAACTACGCGCTAGGACGCTGCGCGAAACACATCCGGCACGTCGTCGCGGTCGATCCGTTCACGGCGCCGCACGACGGGCACTTCCAGAACGTTCCCGGCGCCTCCGGTTCGGCGGAGGGGGTCTCCGTGGTCGCCGGGCTCTCTTCCGATGTGATGTCTCCGATCCCCCACATCGAGGTCGACGTTTCGGTCTCGTCGCCGGCCCCCTCGGTCCCGCCGCTCACGGTCTCCTCGGAGCGCCACGCGGTAGCGGTCTCGTCGGAGATCGCTCCCAACGAGCCGGTGGTCTGCTCTTGAGCGGCGGTTTCCTCCGGCGCGGTTTCGGAGGCGGTCCACGTTTCCGTGGCGGTGTCCGACTCCTCCGGTTCGCTCGTCGTCGTGGTGGTGGCTACATCCGTCGTTTGCGCGACGGCAGGTTGGAACTGAGCGCCGGCGCTCGATGCACTCGCGAACGCGCCCTCCGGCGCGGCCGTCCACTGTCCGGTCGCCTCCTCGTAAACGAGCAACTCGTCGCCCCGCTTGAACCACCACCGGCCACCTCGCTCGAAGGGCTGCTCCTCCGGGAGGTGCTCGGTGCCGGCCGGCTGCGCGGTCGAGGCCGGCTGCGTCGCGACCGGTTCCGTGGCGGCTGCGGTGACGGGCTCGGGCTCTGCCTCGGCGACGGGCTCCGCTACGACCTCGCTCTCGGCGGCGGCCGCGTCGACGGCTTCGACATCGGAGGGGCTCTCGGCCCACGCCGCCGGGGTCTCGGCCGCGGGGTCGGTCCATCCGGAACTCGTGTCGGACACCGCCGGCTCGGTCCATCCCGACGTGGCCGCCTCCTCCGGCTGCGGCTCTAACTCGGCGGCGATCGTTTCTTCGGATGACGACACCGCGCCGGTGGCCGCGACCGTTCCGGCCGCCGCGCCTGCGGCAGACTCGAAGCTGGCATCGGGCCGGTCCTCGGTCGCCACGGCGGCCGCGCTCTCGCTCTCCGACGCGCCCGGCGTCAGGGACTTGACCGTCTTGGCGAGCTTCGCGACGGCGGACGTGAGCGCGAGGACGAGGATCAGCAGGATGGCCAACCCGGCGAGGGTGAGAACTTGGAAGAGATCGATATCTATCTCAGGCATACCGGTGCCCTTTCGTCGCCGCGGACTCTCATCTTAAGGACCTTGAGCGAACGGCGCGTCCTCTAGCTTGCCGGAGGCGGGGCCGTGGGCGGGGCGGTCGGCCCGGTTCCGGTCCCCTCCTCCTGCATGTGCAGGTAGCCGCCGACGGTCGCACCCGCGGCGAGCACGAGTCCCACGAAGAGCATGATGCCGCGGGAGACCTCGAACCCTTGCTCCAACCCGAGCAGGTCGATGTCGCCGCCGGCGATGTCGGCGATCTCCCTGGGCCCCGTGATCACCAGCAGCAACAGGAGCAGCGTGGATAGCCCCGCGAGTCCGACATAGAGGAGCCCGGAGTTGACCGGCAGCTCCACCTTCTTACCGACCGCTTTGACGATGACCAAGACGAGAGCGGTCAGGGCCAGAAGGATGGCGAACTTCGACAGGAAGTTGAAAGCGTCGCTCCACGCGCTATAGCGCTGCGAGTCGCTGAAGCCGTCGGCCTCGAACTCGTACTTCGCCCATAACGGGAAGAAGGAGAGGAGCACGAGTAGGCCGCTGGTGACGCCGACGATCTTCTCGCCTTGGGACAGCCGGGTGGTGTCCATCCGTTCGATCACCTCCGAGACCCCTGCCGCCGCGTGGGGCGCGGACATGAAGGCGAGAGGCACCTCATCGAGGAATATAGAGGACCGCGTCCCGGAACCAAGGTATTAATAGGCCCGGCGGGAGGGGCCGGCTTGCATCCAACGCGTTTCGGCGCTCCCACGATCGGACGTGCGGGTCGGGAAGGTTCTCGGAAAGAGGTGTTCTCGTGGCAGTGATCAAGACGATCGACCTGGTGGGCGTCTCCACCGAATCGTGGCGGGATGCGGCGCAGCAGGCCCTTCAAGAGGCAGCGCGCACGATAAGGGGCATCACCGGGATGGACGTACTCGATACCTCGTGCACCGTCGAGGATGGAGCGATCGCCGAGTATCTCACGCACGTACGTATCAAGTTCCGCATAGAAAGATAGAAAGGTAGCCAGTGCCGGGCATCGCGCTCGTTGGCATCCAGTGGGGCGACGAAGGAAAGGGCAAGGTCACCGACCTCCTGGCCGAGCACACGGACGTCGTCATCCGCTACCAGGGCGGGAACAACGCGGGCCACACGATCGTCGTCGAGGGCGAACGCTACGCGCTGCATCTCGTACCGACCGGCATCCTCTATCAACATTGCACGCCGATCATCGGGCCCGGCGTCGTCGTCGACCCCGCGGTGCTGATCGAGGAACTGGAGACACTGGAGGCGCGCGGGGTCGATACCTCACGTCTGCTGATCTCGGGGAACGCGCACCTGATCATGCCGTATCACCTCGAGTTGGATCGCGTGACGGAGCGCCGCCTCGGCAAGAACCGGCTCGGGACGACCAAGCGCGGCATCGGACCGACCTACGCGGATAAGGCGGCGCGCATCGGGTTGCGGGTCCAGGATCTCCTGGACCCGAAGATCTTCAGCGAGAAGCTGGAGGTCGCCCTGAAGGAGAAGAACCTCCTGTTGACGCGCGTCTACGGACGTCTTCCCCTCGATCACAAAGAGATCGTCGAGGAGTATCTCGGACACGCGCAGTTGCTCGAGAGACACATCCACGACACGAACGTCTTCGTGCAGGGGGCTCTCGATTCAGGCAAGACGGTTCTGTTCGAGGGGGCCCAGGCGACGATGCTCGATCTCGACCACGGCACCTATCCGTTCGTAACTTCCTCGAACCCGATCGCGGGTGGTGCCTGCGCGGGCGCCGGCGTCGGTCCTCGTGACATCACGCGCATCATCGGGATCACCAAGTCCTATTGCACGCGCGTGGGCTCCGGCCCGTTCCCGTCGGAGGCGGATCCCACCGACGGGGAGGTACTCCTCGAGGTGGGGGCGGAATACGGCACGACGACGGGACGGAAGCGGAGGTGCGGTTGGTTCGACGCGGTCGCGGCGCGCTACGCGGCGCGCGTCAACACGCTCACCGAGCTAGTCGTTACGAAGCTCGATGTGTTGTCATCGTTCTCCTCGATCAAGATCTGTGTCGGGTACGAGTACGAGGGCGAGCGTTATTCGGACTTCCCTCCGAACCAAACGATCTTCAACAAGTGCGAGCCCATCTTCGAGGAGTTCAAGGGGTGGTCGGAGGACATCACGTCGGCCCGCTCGGTGAGCGACCTGCCGGAGGCCGCGCGCGCCTACCTCGAGGCGATAGAGGAACTGACCAAGACGCCGATCTCGTGGGCCTCGGTGGGGCCGGGGCGTGACGAGATCGTGAAGATCTCGGAGCCGGCCGCGTGAAGGTCCTTTTACTCGGCAGCGGGGGCCGGGAGAGCGCTCTCGCCTGGGGATTGGCGCGCTCGAAGGTCGTGTCCGAGCTCGTCGTCGCCCCAGGCAATCCCGGAGTGGCCCGCATCGCCGAGATCATCGCGGCGAACATCGAAGCGCCCGCCGATGTCGTGGCAGTGGCGAAAGCCGTGTCGGCAGATCTCGTCGTGGTGGGGCCGGAGGCTCCCTTGGTCGCCGGGGTGGGTGAGGCTCTGCGCGCCGACGGGCGCATCGTGTTCGGACCGGATCCGGTCGCCGCCCGCATCGAAGGCTCGAAAGCGCACGCCAAGGATCTGATGATTCGAGCGGGCATCCCGACCGGCCGGTCGCGTGTCTTCACCGCGATGGACCCGGCGATCGCTTATCTCGATGAGCTGGGCCCGCCGTACGTCATCAAGGCCGACGGTCTCGCCGCCGGCAAGGGAGTCGCGGTGACGGAGGACCGGGGCGACGCGCTGGAGGCTCTCGCCGATCGTCTCGAGCGCGGGCGCTTCGGCGACGCGGGGCGCCGCGTCCTCGTCGAGGAGTTCCTCGACGGTGAGGAGGCATCGCTCATCGCCTTCGTCGACGGTACGAACGTCGTCGCCTGCGAGCCGGCGCAGGACTACAAGCGTGTGTTCGACGGCGATGCCGGACCGAACACGGGAGGGATGGGGTCGTACAGCCCGGTTCCGGCCTGTCCTCCGCAACTCGCCGAACAGATAGTCGCCGATGTGCTCGAACCGATGGTGCGAGCGACGGCGGACTCCAGCGCGCCGTTCGTCGGCGCGCTGTACGCGGGTCTGGCGCTCACCAGCCGGGGGCCGAGGGTGATCGAGTTCAACGCGCGCTTCGGTGATCCCGAGACGCAGGCGCTTGTGCCGCGGTTGCGTTCGGATCTGGGCGAGGTCACCATAGCGGCCGCGACGGGCGAGCTCGAAGGGATGAAGCTCGAGTGGTCGCCGGAAGCTTGCGTATCGGTGGTCCTCGCGTCGGGCGGGTACCCCGGCCCCCACGAGACAGGCCACGCGATCACGGGTATCGAAGCCGTCGAGAGCCTCGACGGCGTCGCGGTGTTCCACGCCGGCACCGCGCTACGGGAGGGTGAGCTCGTTACCGCGGGGGGCCGGGTGCTGGCCGTCAGCGCGCTCGGCTCGACGTTCGGAGCCGCGCGTTCGCTCGCGTACAGTGCGGCCGCGAAGATCGACTTCAAGGGCAAGCATCTCCGCTCGGACATCGGAGCGCGAGCCGAAGACCTCGAAAGGACACCTTGATGAGCGCACTTGTTGGGATCGTGATGGGAAGTGACTCGGACATGCCGGTGATGGAGAAGGCCGGGACCGTTCTCGATCGGTTCGGGGTCGAGTACGAGATCGAAACGATGTCGGCTCATCGCAAGCCTGCGCGCGTGACCGAGTATGCCGCGAGCGCCGACGACCGCGGGCTCAAGGTGATCATCGCGGGGGCCGGGCTCGCGGCTCACCTCCCCGGCGTGGTCGCGGCCCACACCCGCCTCCCGGTGATCGGCGTGCCGCTCTATCAGGAGGCCCTCGGCGGGGCCGACGCTCTCTACTCCTGCGTGCAGATGCCTCCCGGGGTACCGGTCGCCACGGTCGCGATCGGAGGAGCGAAGAACGCGGCCGTGCTCGCGGTGCAGATCATCGCAACCGGGGACGAGGGCCTCGCGGCCAAGCTGAGGGACTACAAGAAGGAACTATCCGAGGGCCTGAAGCTCTAACCCGGCCGTTTCTAGTCGAAATTAGGGTGGTATCTGTGACTTTCCCGCACCGAAAATGGGCGGCTCGTCGAGCTTGGCTTTCTCGTGCGGCAAAGTGAGACATAGAGCCCGGATGTGACTAAGAAAGTGGAAGGTCGTAGGCGCGCCAGCGGATGCGATGGGTCGACTCGGTCACATCGTCCGGTGAGCGACCGCCGGCCGCGAGAGCGGCGCGCACGGCTTCGGCTCCGGCCCTGCGTCCGGCGTCGTCGGTGCGCCACGTGAACGACCAGAGTCCGTCTTCGAGCCCTTCCAGGAACTCGCCGTAACGGCGGCGACGAACCTCGACCACCTCGGGCAGCCATCGACCCGGCGCGCCGAGCTCCCTCATCGCTTCGTCCACCTGTGAGATGTGGTTGACGCCCGGGTGCGTCATGTCGATCCCCGCGGCGTCGCAGAAGGTCCGTTGCATCAGCTTCCATTCGCCAAGCCCCCAGTTGCCCACGTCGACGAGGAACTTCCCGCCCGGCTCGACGACCCGAACGAGTTCCGCCAGCACCTCCCGCCAGGCCGGGATCAGATGGAGCACGTGCACGCCGTAGGCGGCACCGAAGGAGCGGTCGTGGAAAGGGAGCCGCGTGGCGTCGCCGCAAACGAGCGGGGGAGCCGCGCCCTCGGCGTTCTGGTGGAGCCTGGCCAGCATCGGGCGCGACAGATCGAGCCCGTGAACATCGACGCCCGCGGCCGAGAGCGGCAGCGCGAAGCGGCCGGTTCCGACACCGATCTCGAGCACTCGACCAACAGCATCGAGCTCCGGCACGACCCCGACGAGAACCTCGTCCATCGTCTCGGGCAGGACGGCCCGCGTCCTGTCGTAGTACTCGATCGCCCGATCGAAACGGATAGAGCCTTCTCGAGACATGTCCCGAGGGTACGGCGGTGGGACGGCTCCGCGAAGCCGTTTTCGGTGCGAGAAAGTGACAGATGGCACCCGAATTTCGACTAGGAAAGCGGGCCTTTAGGATGGCGCCGTGATCCCCAGGTACAGCCGAGAAGAGATGTCGGCGATCTTCTCCGAGCGCGCGAGATTCTCGCGGTGGCTCGACGTCGAGCTCCTGGCCGTGGAGGCGCGCGTCCGGCTCGGCGAGGTCCCGGTCGAGGACCTCACCGAGATAAAGGAGAGGGCCGTCTTCGACGTCGCGCGCATCGAGGAGATCGAGGCCGTCCGGCATCACGACGTCGTCGCCTTCGTCGAGAACGTGCGCGAGAACGTCGGCGCCGCCGGCAAGCACATCCACTATGGGATGACCTCGTCCGACGTGCTCGACACCGCGACGGGCGTCGCCCTGCGGGACGCCGGAGACCTCCTCGTTGAGGGGATCGGCCGGCTCACCGAAACGGTCCGGAGGAAGGCGCTCGAGCACAAGGACACGGTTTGCGTCGGGCGGACCCACGGCATCCACGCCGAGCCGACGACGTTCGGTCTCAAGCTGGCCGGGTGGGTCTTCGAGCTCGCCCGCGACAGGGACCGCCTGCGCGCCGCTCGGAACGCGGTGGCCGTGGGGAAGCTGAGCGGGGC
>JBOGXG010000340.1:0-2710 GCA_050694195.1 Actinomycetota bacterium
GTGGAACCCCGTAAGGACGAAGAACGAACTCCCGAACGTGCTGGTATCCAGCTTGAGGCCTTCCTCGACGAAGGTCGTGAACTCGAAAGCCTGCCCTCCGATAAAGACCATCCCCAGCATCGCGGTCGCGAGCAACCAGATGCGCATCGCACGGTCGTCCTTCTTGTGTGACGCCGAGAGGGCGAGGACCATCGTCACCGACGACATCAGCAGCACGAACGAGGAGACCGATGTGTAGGGGATGTCGTAGATCTCGTGCGGCGTCGGTCCGTCCAGCACCCTGTTCCGATACAGGAGATAGGTCGAGATGAAGGAACCGAAGAACAGACACTCGGAGCCGAGGAAGGCCCACATCCCCATCTTCACGTTGTCGACCCCGGTGCTCGTGTGGACCTGAGTGTCGGGAGTCACCTCCGCGGTAGCCATCAGTGCACCTCTTCTTCCGCCGACGGCTCGAGTCCCCATCCGAACAACGACAGGATCGTGAGGAGCCCCCCGGAGATCAGTACGCCCCAGTTCGAATAGATGACCCCGTATCCCATGACCGGTGGGCCCACGGCAGCGAAGAGCGGCCAGTAGGACGGATCCGGCATATGGATGTGCCCGTGGCCGTCCTCGGAGGCATCGTCATGATCCGCTCCTCCCGCGAACACCCGGACCGTTTCACCCTCTGGGTCGGTCAGATACTTCCGATACCAGAAGTCGTCACGATGTTTGATGATCGGGATCTCGTCGAAGTTGTGCTCGGGTGGGGGCGAAGGCGTCGACCATTCGATCGTCCGCGCGTCCCACGGGTCCCCCTCCGCCTGCTCCGCCTTGCGCGACCTGATGGCCGCGACGATGAACACGAGGACCGAGAACGCGATCAAGAAGGCGCCGATGGTAGACACGAAGTTCCAGATGTTCCACCCCATGCCGTCGGGATATGTATAGATCCGTCGCGGCATGCCCTGGAGCCCCAGGATGTGGAACGGGGCGAACGTGAGGTTGAAACCGAGGAACATCAGCCAGAAATGGGTCTTCCCCAGGCCCTCGGACAAGGAGCGGCCGAACATCTTCGGCCACCAGTAGTAAAGACCGCCGAACAACGCGAATAGGGCGCCCCCGAACAACACGTAGTGGAAGTGCGCAACGATGTAATACGTATCCGTCTGCTGACGGTCGTGTGGAACGACACCGTGGGTCACGCCGGAGAGCCCTCCGATGATGAACATCGCTACGAAGCCGAGGGCGAAGAGCAACGGCGTCTTGAACCGGATCGATCCTCCCCAGAGAGTTCCGATCCAGTTGAAGATCTTCACCCCCGTCGGTACCGCGATGAACATCGTAGATAACGCGAAGGCAGAGTTCGCGACGGGTCCGAGGCCGACCGCGAACATGTGGTGAGCCCAAACGCCCCAACCCATGAAACCGATGGCTATACCGGAGAAAACGACGGCGGCGTAACCGAAGATGGGCTTGCGCGCGAACGTCGGCAAGATCTCCGAGACGATCCCCATCGCCGGCAGGATCATGATGTACACCTCCGGATGACCGAACAACCAGAAGAGGTGCTGCCAGAGGACCGGATCACCGCCCGCGGCGGGATTGAAGAAGTTGGCTCCGAACGCTCGGTCGAACATCAGTTGGAACAGGGCTACGGCGATGACCGGCATCGCGAACAGGAGCAGGAACGACGTGACGAGCGACATCCACACGAAGACGGGCATCCTCATCAGCGTCATCCCGGGGGCACGCATGTTGAGGATCGTCACGATGAAGTTGATGGCCCCACCCAACGATGCCGCGCCGAGTATCTGCAGTCCCAACGAATAGAAGGTCATCCCATTGCCTGGGAGGATCCTGTTGAGCGGTGCGTACCCGAACCAACCTCCGTCGGGGGCCCCCCCAAGGAAGAAACTCGAATACAGGAACAGGCCGCCGAAGAGGAAGAGCCAGTAGGAGAACGCATTGATCCGGGGGAACGCCACGTCCCGGGCCCCGATCATCAGTGGGACGAGATAGTTCATCAGGCCGACGCCGATGGGCATCACCACGAGGAAGATCATCGTCAGGCCGTGCATCGTGAACACCTGGCTGTAAGCGTCGGCATCGAGCACCTGGCCGTCCGGCGTCGCGAGTTGGCTCCGGATCAGGAGGGCTTCGATGCCGCCGACGATGAAGAACACGAAGGCGGTGACCCAGTACATGATCCCGATCTTCTTGTGGTCGACGGTCGTCAACCAGCTCATCCAGCCGGTGGTTGCCCGCGGCCTGGCGAACAGACCACGTCGCTGATGGACTACTGCAGTGGCCATGTCTTAGACATCTCCTCGAAGCCGACACTCATGCATGCATTCATTCCAACGACTGTAGGTAGGCGACGATCGCGTTGACGTCTTCGGGACTGAGTCCCAGCTCTTTCGAGCCGGACGGCATCAGGACACCGGGTTTCATGGATGGAGCGTCCGATACCCAGTTACGAAGGTTCTCATCCGTTCGGTCGAACATGGCCCCCGCGAAGGTCCCGCGGCTCGCGAAATGGGTGAGGTTCGGGCCTTGCACACCGAGCGCCTCGGTGCCTTGGATCGTGTGACATCCCGCACAGGCGTTCTGCAGGAAGATCTCCTCGCCTTGCGCGGCCAGGGACTCCGTAGGTGAAACGGCGTCCTGTTTCTGGTCGTCGACCCAAGTGTCGAATTCCTCCTGGGGGTCGACGTGCACGCGCAGC
>JBOGXG010000341.1:0-7542 GCA_050694195.1 Actinomycetota bacterium
CCACGAGTACGTCGGCCGACGTCAGGTGATCGATCGCTCTTTCGAAGAGATCGTTCGATCCGCGGTGATAGAGGGCGCCTTCCGGCGGCGTTCGTGCCAGCGCGAGTATCCGGTCCGGACCGATCTCGAGGGTGTCGCGCAAGCCGGGGCCGGGGACGAACCGTGCGAGTGAGACGTTCTCCTTGTACCCCCGGTACCGCACCGTCTTGCCGCGCCCGCCGAACCTCCGGACCGCATCCTCCGGGAAGCTCTCCGGCACCATCACGACATGCGCGAGGCGGAACGAGAGGTGGTTCGCGGGTTGGTGCTCGTAATCCATCATCGTGATCACTCGCTTACGCAACGAGCGCGCCGCCACGATCTGTGCATAGGAGCCATGGCTCAGAGCCACATCTACCGACCGCCCCTTGACCGCCGCGCGAAGGGCTCGGATGCGGTCGACAAGCCGCCTGCCCTTCCCGAGCACCGAAGAACTCGCGCCGGATCCAACCTTGATCAGATCCGGCCAGACCGATCCCGCAAGGTCGAGCGTTTGGGCACGGTCCCAGGCCGTTACAACAACTTCGTGACCGCGCTCCTCCAACAACTCCGACACCGGCGCGAAGAACGGCGCGTGCGGTGAGTTCGCGATGTCGATCCAGAACCTCATGGACCGTCGACCGATCCGATCGACACCACCGCGGGGCGACCGCTCCTCATCGCGGCGCAGCCTTCGTCGTCCCTTCGATGAAGCTCCCCATCGCATCGAGCATCGTCGCCTGTCCCCAGTGGAAGCACGCGAGCCGGTTGTTGAAGTAGCGACCGCGCCGATACATGAAGTAGCCGTCTCTGCGCATCATGTTGCCTACGGTCCAGGTAAGAACCAGCCTCGCTCGATCGAGCGCCTCGGGGGTCCTCGCCGAGAAGCGACAGAACGTCTCGATCGCCTGCGCCGCGCACTGGATGTCGAACGGGTGCGCACGGTCGTTGTAGTACTTCGGAGCGCCATCGTCGAGGAAGAAGTTGTCTCGCCAGTACCCGAACGCGAGGTCGATGGCCTCGCCGGAGGCGATCTCGTCTCCCCCGAGATGGCGGCCCTCGAGGAGACAATCGAGAACGTAGCCGGTATGGAAGTTGTCCACCCATCCCCATTCGGAGCCGACGCCGTAGCGGAACGAGCCGTCGCGGGCCATGTGACTCAGCGACCATCGGTAGGCCTCCCGGGCGACCTCGAAGTACTCGGCCTCGCCCGTGATCCTCCATGCCCGAAGGAGCGCGACCCCGCCCAACAGGTTTGAGTTGTGGACGAGATTGAGCCGTCCGGGTGCATATGCGATGCAAACGCCGTCCTCGTCTTCATGCCTCTCGAGATCGTTCAAAACGAAACGAGCCCCCGACACGACGGCATCTCGATAGCGCTCGTCCTGGGTCGTTTCGAACGCGAGGAGGAAAGCCTCTCCGATGTGGGACGTCCAAACGACCGTCGGGATGCCCTTCGGATAGAAACCGCCGCGGCTCGCGAAGTCGAAGTCGTTCCCCCATCCGAGTCCCGAATACCCTTCAGAGGGGTAGCGGAGCAGCCGATCGAGCAAGTGCTCCGCCTCGACGAGCCATCCTTGCTCCCCCAGCGCTCGGTGCGCCTTCAGCAGACCCTTCGCGACGAACCCCATCCCCTTCGTGCTGCTCGAGCGCGGAACCCTGAGGAGGGGGCGCACGTTCACGGGGCTCCTCGACCCGATCTGGATCAGGACGCGCGCCGCCATCAGGCTGCGGCGTGGGATCCGTTCGAGCATCGGCGAATTCAGCACGTCTCCCCACTCGTAACCGGTGTATCCGTCCGCCTGCACCCGCTGCAATAGACCGGCGAAGAGCGTGGGGACCTCTGAGTCATCGATGGGGCCCGCGGTGTCCCTGGCCCTCCTCCTCGACGCCTGCACGTCCGCTCACCTCCTACCGGCCGGATGGAGGGACGACGCGACGCTCTGCAGCCAGCCGGCCAAGCGCCGTCCGGCGGCCTCTTCGGTGAACGTCTCCAGGAACCTCTCGCGTGCTGCAGTCCCCATCTTCGTACGGAGGTTCTGGTCGGCGATCAATCCGCTCAAGCAACTCGCGAGCCGCTCGGGTTCGGGATCGTCGAGAACGATGCCGCCCACGCCATCGACGATCGTCTCGGGGATCGCGCCTCGCGCGGTGCTGACTACGGGGAGCCCCGCGGCCATCGCTTCCAGCACGACCCGCGGATGACCTTCGGGCTCGACGGGAGGGAACACGAAAACGTCGGCGGAGCGATACAGCTCGTCCTTCGCGGGTCCGGTCACCGGCGGAAGGAACTCGATGCGATCCTCGTACGGGTCCGCCAGTCGCCTCAGCTCGCGCTCTAGTGTCTCGTCCTCGAAGTCGCCGGCGAAAGTGAACATCGCTCGATATCCCCGAGACAGGCAGAGGGTGGCGGCCTCCATGGTCTCCACGACACCCTTCCGGCGTCGAAGGTTGCTCAAAAAGAGGATGCGCGTGATGTCGGACGGTCGCCGGCGGTCGGTCCAGGCCGCGTCGGGCGTCCCGTTTGGGACCACCGTCATGCGCTCCGGCGACAGGAATTCGGAGTAGGAGTTCTTTATCCCCTCGCCGAGGACACCGGCTCCATCCATGCGGTCGAGCGTCTTTCCTATCCACCACCGGATCGGCCGTGGCTGCCTCCGCAGGAGCAGATGGAAGTCGCCGTTCCGGAAGTGCCCCGCGACCTTCCAGCCCCTGAGTCGTGCGACATGGATCAGGAAGGAGTCCCGCAAGAAACCGGGAAGACCTCCGGACACGGCGAGGTAGACGACGCCCTTCGGTGACCCAAGGTCCCGCAACAACAGCACCGAGTGCTTGATCGCGAGATATACGTTCATGAGATCCCATCTGCCGAGTGTCTCGCGCGTGCGGTGATCGCTGGTATCGAAGTGAACGACGTCGAACAGGTCGTTGACGGCCTCGTTCTCCAGGATCAGCGACGTCGATACGGCGACCCCGTGGATGGGAGGCGGCAGCGGTCCGACGACGACCAGACGAGGTTTCACCCCGACGCCCGCGCTTTCCTGTAGCGCGCTTCACTGTGCACGATGGCTATCAGCACCCATGTCGGAGCCGCGACGCGAACGACCTCGAGCCAGTTATCGAGGATCGCCATCTGGAACAATGTCAGTGGAGCGATCACCGCGGCGATCGCAAGAGCGGGCAGGGAGTCGCCCGGGATGAAGCTCCGGATCGCCGATCGGGCGATCGCGAAACAGCGGCCGATCGCAACGACGTAGATCGACACGATGAGGGCGAGGCCTACTAGACCGACCTCGGCGGCAAGGGCGAGGTAGCTCGAGAACGGAGACGTCAGTGCATAGGATCCGAGTACCGCTCGCTCATCTCTCGCTCGCGGCATAACGAACCGTTCCGAGACGTCGGTTCGGTACACCACCCCCCCGGTCAGTCGCTGGACGTACTCACCGGCCACGTTCGATTCGGAGGTGCTCTCGAAGAAAGAGAACGTGTACCAGGCGCGGCTTGAATAAGTGCCGGGCCCGGTTCCGAATGCGACGTAGCGCGGCTCGAGCTGATACACCTCCAAGACGTCCCCCGCGGCGTGGATCTTCCCGGCCTCGAGCAGGAGGTCGGGATCGTCCCGGAACGCTTCGATCGCGGAGAGGAACTTCAGTTCCGGGAAGCGGATCGCGGCGAAGGTGAACGCCCCGAGAAGAGCGATGATGACGGCGAAAGACACGACGATCGCTTTGAGCCGGCCCGCCGCCGCTCGACCTCCCGACGTACCGGATCGGGCCTGTGCCAGCAGGATCCCCGTCACCATGACGGCGATGAACGTGCTGACCACGAGGGCGCGGTACTGCGCCAGGAAGATCACGACGAAGCAACCCAGCAGGAACGGGATCGCGAGGCGCGATATCAGCCGGCCCGGTTCGAACACGGCGGTGCCCGCCACGTGCGCGCCGACGACTATCAAGAAGAACACCAACTGGTACGGGTTCTCGCCGAACGTGCCGCTGATGACGTCGGGGTCCCCCGTCGACAGGAACTCGGGGACCTGGGCGACGAGGACGACCACGAACTGAAGGACGCCGAGCATCACGAGCGTTCTCGACGCCGTGCGTGCACCACCGGGCTGCCACGTGCGTAACGTCACTAGATAGAACACGAGCGGCCCGAGGAACCCGTAGAGGAAGAGGAGGGCCGGCGCCATCTGCAGCCGCTCGAGGTTGGAGAGAGCCGAGATCCCCCACACGACGGCGAAAGCGAGAACCGTGCTCATGAACCAGGGCTTCACCGTGCTCTGCTTCTTCGCGATAGCGGCGGCGTATACGAGGAGAGCCAGGAGCAAGGGGAGGTCGATGAAGTTGGCCGCTCTCGGAAGAACGGGGACGACCTCGGTGAACAGTCTGACGACGATGAGCAGCACGAAGCCCCCGAGGATCATGCCCCGACCCCACCCGGGGCGCTCGAGAGCCGCCCGCCTAGGGGCGGCGGCGGAGAGCGCTACGCCGCTCCCGAACTCACCGCTGCTCATGATGCACCCCGGTCACTGCTCGCAGGCCGGCCGTGAAAGCGTGAACTGAATGATCGATCGTCCACCGGTTGGAGATCGTTCGACGAGCGGCTTCGGCCAGGCCGACGCGCAATGCATCGTCCTCGATCACGCGTCGAAGATAGCGACCCCACTCGGCGGGCGATCGTCCGGGAACCACCAACGAATTGACCTCCGACGCGCAAAGGTCGGCGACGACCCCCGGATCCGGAGAGACGAGAGTCGCCAGACCTGAGCCGAACGCCTCGACGACGACCAGGCCGAACACATCGATCTCGGAAGGGAACATGAAGATGTCGGCCTTCCGGTAGTACTCCCCCACCCGGGAGGAGGGAACGGCTCCCGTGAACGTCACCCGGTCGCCGAGTGGCGCCGCGCGTTCCTCCAGCGCGGGCCGGTCGGGACCATCTCCGACGAAAGTCAGGTGCCAATCGAGATCGAGGCACTCCGCGGCAGCATCGATCACGAGGTCCAGGCGTTTGCCGGATCTGGCCTCGGCGACGGAGAGGATCTCGATGGGACGCCCGTCACGGGTCCGCCGCGGCACGGTATCGGCAACGGGAGTTGTGTTGCGGACGTGGATCGCCGGCAGATCGGGACGAAGCGCCGTAACGTACTCCTCGGCCCGGGAGCCGTAGACCAGCGCGGCATCGCAACGTTTGAGGAGCCGGCCTCGCTGGAGCATCCTCACCCTGTTGGAGCCGGTGATGCCTGTAGATGTCTCGCCCGACCAGATACCGAACCGCGCACCCAGCCGGCGCGCGATCCGTGCGGACCTGCCTGCAACCAGGGGGGAGAACCCCGCGCAGACCACCGCGGTGGGACCGAATCCCGTGAGCGTCTTGCCGAGATCGCGCGGGATGAACGGGTGCCATGCGCGCGACATCGGCACGCCGACACTGGTCAGGAACACGTGATCGAACGTCATCTCCGGTAGCTCCACCCACGCCCGCCGACCGTAGGAATGGCCGAGGAACAGGACGAGAAGCGTCGCTCCGGCCGCGGCCAACCGCTCCGCGAGCGCGTTGAAGAGCGGAGCTCGATAGTGGTTGGGGATATTCGTTATCAGCGCGATGCGCTGGCCCCGCAGATCGGGTGGCGGAGAGGGCGGACGCGACGAGCCATCCGAGAGGGTCAGGGCCTCGACGATGTCCGCGAGCGATAGTCGCCCGTACGACGACTCGCGGGGAACACGTACGGCGACGTCGCCGTGGCGGGCCCCTCCGAGTTGCTCCCGGAACTCTCGGAGCGACTGACAGGGCCCGGGACGAGACCGAGGTTCCGCCTCGTCGACCCGGTGCCCCAGTCCATAGGCCGCGATCAACGCTTCCGCCGGGCGGATCGACGCTCCGGAAACGGTGAGACGGAGGTCGTCGGGAACCTGGGCCAGGGCATGAACGAAGAGTCGGAGATAGGCATCCGACGCGTCGTCGAACACGAGCGTGAGCCTGCTCTTTTTCATCGACGTTGCCACGGGCGATCGCTCAACGGCTCCGCCGTTCCTCACAGGTTCTGTCTGCACCACGCCGCCAGGGTTCCCAAGGTCCATCGTGCGAACGATCCGCCGGGACCGGCCAGCGCGACGGCTGCATCGCCTCTCACGATGCCCGACTCCTGCAAGATCCCCAGGTCCTCCGATCGATCGGCGATCGCTTGAGTGGCCCAATCGGATACGGGAGGACAGAAGCCCTGCTTCGGACGTTCGGTGATGTACCCGGGGAGGAGAGGCGTCACCACGCGCCTGAAGAGACGCTTCTGCTCGTAGGGGCCGATCTTCTGCTCCTGGGTGAGACCGAAGGCGAATCGCGCCAGGGCGGGGTCCAGGAGGGGCACCCGGCCCTCAACCGACCTGATCATGCCCATCTTGTCCAGCCGAGCCAGATAGTCCTCAACCAGATCGGTCTTGAGGGCGACGTACGACATCCAGTTGAGATAGTCACCACCGGGGCACCGCTCGTCGAAACGTGCACGGAGGCCGGCGACGAAGGCCTCCGGCGATCTTTGAGCCAGCGCGTCGAGGCCGACGGGTCCCAAGGTCTTCTTGAGGTGATCGTCGTGGAACGCCCGGCTGTTGACGAACAGTTCGCCGCCCTTCCGGGCCCGGGCCACGATGTCCCCGGCCAGCCCCCGCGCTACGGGAGCGCCCAGTGCGCCTGCCACGCGCCGGACCGATCTCGGCGCCGGCCCCCACACGCGATCGTGGAACCGCAGGTACTTCATCCATCGGTTGTATCCGCCGAACAGTTCGTCCCCGCCGTCGCCGCCGATCAGCACCTTGATGCCCTCGTCGCGGGCCGCCTCGGCGATGGCCGCGACGGCGAACCACGTCGGGTTCGACGATGGCTCGTCTATCTCGCCGAGCCAGGCGTCGAAGCCCGAGCGAAGCCTCTCTTGTGTCAACCGGATCGTCGTGTGCGAGATCCCAAGCTCGTCGGCCAGGCGCGCCGCGGCGGCGGACTCGTCCGTCGGCAGGCCGAAGTCGATCGAGAAGGCGTGAAGATCGTCGGGGGATCCGTGGCGCGCCGCGAGCGCGGCGATCACCGAGGAATCCAGTCCTCCCGAAAGCATGATGCCGACCGGAACATCGCTCACCAGTGCCGCAGAAACGGCGGCCTCGAGGAGCTCGCGCAGCTGTGTCTCCACCGGGCGACCGTCGAGCGTCGACGTTGCATCGCCGATCACGTCCCAGTACTCGAAGACGTTCAGCCGGCCACCCGACAAACGCATCGCGTGACCGGGTTCCAACTTCTTGATCGACTCGATCAGCGTCCGTTCGCCCGACGTGTAACCGAATGAGAGATACTCCACCACCGATCCGGCGGATAGGGTCGAGGGAACCGCCGGATGATCCATCACGGTGCGCATCTCGCTGCCGATCACGAGGAACCCGTCGACGAACGCGTAGTACAACGGCTTCACACCGATCTGATCCCGCGCGGCGAAGAGTTCGTCCGTCTCCCGATCCCAGATGGCGAAGGCGAACATCCCCT
>JBOGXG010000342.1:0-6743 GCA_050694195.1 Actinomycetota bacterium
CTTCAAGGGCGGATGGGGGTCGGGAAGCGGCGCCGTCTGCCACCAAGCCGCCTTCATCGAGCGAGCGGGCGAACGGATCGCCGCGGCGGTGATGATCACCGGCAGCCCCAGTCACGACTACGCCACGGACACGCTTCGAGGAGTGTTCAAGCGCTTACTCCGGGACCTTCCGGAACATCGATAGCCTGCAAGGACCAGGGTGACTGCGAGTCTCGTCGCAACAGAAGGAAAGAACCCTGCAGAGGGATAAGCTTCCTTTCGACTGATGTACCGAGGGGCGTCCCGCGTGGGCGCCCTTCGGTCGTTAGGTCTGGGGATCACCGATGCCCGGCCGGCCGGGAGCGACCCGGCACGTAGGTTAAACGTGTGAAGCGTCCCGGCAAGAAGGCGCTGGCAACGTCCGCGGTCGTCGTGATGGCAGCCGGAGCGTGGGCGGTTCCATTCACGCGGGCGCGGCTCAAGGCGGTGGCCGTGCTCGCCGACGCCGCCGGGGTGCCGTTCCCGCGTCCCTTCGCTCCCGACGTAGAGATCACCGAGGAAGAACTCGCGCAGGATGTCACCGGCGATCTCTACGCACCGAGCGACGACGCGCCCGTGATCCTGTTCGTTCCCGGTGCGGCAGAAGAGGGCCGGGACGATCCCCGCGTGATCCGTGCCGCCACCGCGCTGGCCAAGGCCGGAAGGCGTGTCTTCGTGCCCGAACTCAACCTCTATAAGAGAACGCTTGATCGAGACGACATCGAACGGATCGCAACGGCGATCGAACTGCTGGCGCGTGACGATCCCATCGGCATCCTGGGCTTTTCATACGGTGGGTCGCTCGCACTCATCGCCGCGAGCGACCCGAGGGTCTCCGACGGCGTCTCCTTCGTAGCCACCTTCGGCGCGTACTTCGATCTTCACAATGTCATCCAGGGGATCACGACCGGTGTCACGATCCTCGACGGATCCGAGGTGGCGTTCGATAGAGTTCCCATGGCGAGATCGATCCTGACCTCGGCCGCTATCGATCTCGCGTCCGAGGCGTACGCCGGCGCGCTTCGGGCTGCGATCGAGGCCGAAGATCCAAGGAGGCTGACGCCGCCCGCCGCGGCGATCTACCGACTCCTGATGAATCGCGATCCGGAACGTGCCGCGGGGCTGGTCGCCGCCACGCCCGCCCGCTTTCGGCGGGCGCTTGAGGACTTCTCGCCGGCCGGCGTCCTCCACCGGCTCGGCTCACCCCTCTACATCCTTCAATCGAAGCGGGACGCCGCCACTCCGTGGACCGAAGCGGTGCTGTTGGATCGCGCCGTGGGCCGGTCGCGACTCGTGATGCTGAATCACTTCTTGCACGTCGACCCGCCCGGGGTTGTCGGGTGGTTGACGGACGGCCCCAAGGCGTGGTGGTTCCTGTCGTGGGTTCTGGAGGAACAGGAGTAGACGACGGTGACCCGCTTCGTCGAAACGCTCGAGGCCGGTGACACAGGCTGTGCGAACAAGAGGCAAACGGTCTTCCCGGGAGTGGGGGAGTTCCCGTTGCTCGCGCGCGAGGCGCGACCGGCAGAGGTCGATCGCGGCGAAGGCAACGAAGCCGGGAGACCGGCGCGCCGTGTGGCCGCGGTCGTCGCGGCAACGGTGAGAGACGCTCACGCGCGCGCCACCCTCGCCTTCCGCGGCCCCGGCCGGATCCGTGGCCACGGGCTCCGCGGGGGCCGCGTCGTGAGCAGGTACCTGGGTGATTTCGGCCTCGATTGGCTCATCGAGTTGAAGCGGGTTCGCTTCGCGCTCGATGTCGTCGTGAGCGGGACGATCGACTCTGCCGCCGATGGACGCCTCGAAGCGGAGCTGCGGGTGTCGGGGCCGGCCGACGGACGCCTGACGATCCGCTCCCGGTCCTATCCGTCGACGGGCATGTTGACCCTCAGGGGCCGCTTGAACGGCCGGCGCGCCGCCCTCCTCGCGCCACAACTGTAAGGATCTCGCCGCTCCACCGTCTCTACATCTGACCGCCCAGGATCAGGAGGGATGGATGTGGAGTCGAAGAGGGTTCGTTTCAGAGTCGGGGTCCCGCAGGCGAGGGCGAGTTCCATACTCATCGCCTCGGGCCACAAGCTCTTCGCGGAGGCCATCGGCCATGCGCTTAAGGCCGAGGGGATGGACGTCGTGGCGATCGCGTCGACCGGTGCAGAGGCTCTTGCGGGGGCTTCCCGCGGCGCTGTCGCGACGGCGTTGATCGACGTCGATCTCCCCGATGCCAGCGGGGTGGACATAGGACGCGAACTGCTGCAACGTCACCCGGGCATCCTCGTGATCGCGATGTCCGATCCGGTGGATATCAAGGCGGTCACCGACGCGCTGGACAGCGGGTTCGCGGGGTTCCTCTCCCGGGCGATGGATGCTCAGCGTCTGATGCTCGAGATCGAGTGCTCGCCGGCTCAGTCCCGCGATCGGTCCCGCCGCGTTAGGCGGGCGCCGGAGGCCCCACCGCCCCCTCACCACGACGAACTGGACGCCGAGGACCACGAGCTCGTCCGACTCCTACAGGACGGCGCGACCGCCGAGGAGATCGGGGCGGCGCTCGGGATGGGCACGGTCGACGTACTGGGGCGGGTCTGGGAGGTCCTCTCGAAGATGGACAACATCGACGATGAGGACGGATCGAAGCCGGGCCCCCGGGCCCGGAAGGTCGGCGGCTATCACTATCCGCCGCACTTCAGGATCTATTGACGAGGGGGTGGGGCCGTAACAAACGTCGCAAGCCCTAGCGGATCGACCTCAAAGCAGGGAGAATCTCACTGTCCGAGGCGATCCAACGCGGGCTCGCCTGGAGCCGACGGAAGGCTCCAGCGGGGTTGCTCAGGGCCAGGCTGAAAGGTCCCGATGCAGGTCGCCCATCCAGACGACGGTCTCGATCGAGAGCAAGCGCTCGCCTCCCGCCTCACCGGGGGAGACGAGGCCGCTTTCGCCGAGCTATACGACCTGTATTTCGACGATCTATACGACTTCGCATCTCGATCGCTGAGAGACCGGGACGCCGCAGCCGACGTGGTCCAGAGCACCTTCACGAAGGCCTGGATAAGCCTCCGGAAAGGCAACGTTATCGACAATCCCAAGGGATGGCTGTTCGCCATCGCGCGCAACGCGATAGTGGATCTCGTCCGCGCGCGCCGGAGGTCGGTTCCCGTCGCCGAGCCGGGGGAGGCCGACACGACCTTCGCAACCATGGAGCCGGCTCCAACTCCGGAAGGCGCGCTGCGCGATAAGGAACTGTCTGCACTCGTCTGGTCCGCGGCCAGTTCGCTATCGATCGAGGAGTACACGCTCCTCGATCTTCACGTCCGCCGCGATCTCTCGAGCGGCGAACTCGCGGAGACGTTGAGGATCCGCAAGGGAGCCGTGTACACGCGCCTCTCGCGGCTGAAGGACTCCCTCGAGATCTCGGTGACCGCCGAGGTGCTCGCCAAACAGGGACGCGCCGACTGCCAGGAGCTGGACGCCCTCGTGGCGGCCGCCGGATCCGGACCCGTCACGCGCGCCCTGAGGAAGGACATCCAGCGCCACATCAAGAGCTGCCCCCGCTGTGAGGAGAGCCGGAAGAGGTTCCTGTCGCCGCTCGAGATCTTCGCCGGGCTGGCACCGGTGCCGGCTTTCCCGGGACTCAAGGGAGACATCTGGAACGGGATCAACCGGGAGATCGCCGGCTCCGGGGGTTCGACGGCGGAGGTCGCGCGCACTACGCAGGCGCGCTCCGCGACGAAACATGCCACGCGCTGGGCCGCGGCCTCGATGGGGGTCGCCGCTGTCGTCGGCGCGGTCGCCCTCATGGTCACCGGCGGGACGCTGGCCGTACGCGACCCCTCCGACGTGAGGAGCACCTCGCATGCGATAGGAGAACCGTCGGAGAGCAACGTCGTCGAGATCGTCTGGAGCGCGCAGGACGACGTGCGCGCTTATTCCGTGGATTGGGCGACGTCGTCGTCACTGCCCGACACCGAGCCGGATCTCCCCGGGGACGCGACGGGCGTCTCGAGTCCGCCGCTCACCCCGGGCTCGTGGCACTTCAGTCTCCGTACCCAGGGGGAGTCGGGGGAGTGGACGAGCACGGTACATCTGGGGCCGTTCATCATCACCGGCGGAGACCCTCCGACGGACGACGAGTTACCGGGAGACGATCCCGACCCCGAGGTCGCCTCCACGCGGACGACCAAAACCGACGAGTCCTCCGAGCTGTTGCTGTCGTTGGGGTCGCTGCTACCTCCCGGCGGGGGCGATGGCGGGGCGGGCCCGGATACCGATCACGGCGACGACGGAGCCGGCGATGGCAGAGACGGCAACGGGAACGACGACGGATCGGCGCCGCCGCCGGTCGCGTCGATCAGCGACGTGAGCGTGCTCGAGTCCGACGGGCCGATGAGGTTCACCGTCGACCTTTCGGGCCCGGCTCCGCGGCCCGTTTCGATCGCGTTCGCGGCGGAGCCCCTGACCGCGGAGCCCGGCTCCGACTTCGTCGCCGTCTCCAGCGCGCTGGTGATCGCGCAGGGGCAGCGTTCGGGAACGATCGCGGTTCCGATCGTCGACGACCCCAGCGACGAGCCCGATGAAACGGTTCGGTTGGTGCTCGGCGACCCGGTCGGCGCCGAGCTCGGCCGTGCCGCGGCGACGGGGACGATCGTCGACGACGACGAACCACTCGTTCCCGATCTCAGCATCGCCGACGTGCGGGTTGGAGAGGCAGCCGGCGTCGCCATCTTCCGTCTACTCCTGTCGCAACCGACCACGGTTCCCGTGAGCGTCCGGTACGAGACCAGAGACGACCTCGCACGGGCGGGCGCCGATTACGTGGGGTCGTCCGGTACCGCGGTCTTTCCTGCGGGAGCCACCAACGCGTTGGTTTCCGTCCCGATAACCAACGACTTCATCATCGAAGGGGACGAGTCGTTCAACCTCGTCCTGTTCGAGCCGATGGGGTTGCAGGTGCTCGACGCGCTGGGGATCGGCACGATCGCCGAGGACGACCTCTCCTTGCCGCCGCCGGAGGAACCACCGGGGAAGGACCCCGATCCACAGCCGTCTCCGGAGCCCTCGCCGGAACGATCGCCAGGCGAGGAGGAGCAGGTACCTTCACTCACGTCCCGGATGTAGACGGTCCCGATCCATGAAAGGCATGTCCCGGCGATGATCGATCCCACGAACTTCGCACTGTTCTGTGCCGCCGCGGTGGCTCTTCTCGTCGTGCCCGGCCCCTCGGTGACCTACATCGTCGCGAGGAGCGTGGATCAGGGGGGCGGCGCCGGCCTGATCTCGGTCCTCGGCATCTTCAGCGACGGGATGTACGCGCTCGCGGCCACCGCCATACGCAGCCGACTGATCAGGAGCCGGGCATTCACCGGAGGCAGCCGGATCTTCACCGGGGTGACCTATCTGGGTCTGGGCATCACCGCGGCCGTGACCGGTCGCGCCGAGTCATGATCCCGATGTTCTATCGGCGGTAGAAGGTCACTGTGATGGTGCCGAATGTCGCCATGGCATTCGTGCCGTCCTCGCAAGGACCTTCCTGGGCTTGGACGACGACGTCGATGCCCTTGCGGAACCTGAGAGGAGCCTCGCTGGCGCCGCAGATCTCCTGAACGACGTCCTGCGTGCCGTCGCCGTCGAGATCCTGACCGACCACCGCCCGCGTGGGTAGTCCGGAGGTGTCCTCGACAACCACGCTCACCGAACGTTCGCCCTTGCGCGGAGTGAAAGCCACACCGTTGCTGAACTGTCCCTCGGCCGAGGGGCTTCCCTCATCCGGGTCGATGATGAGGGTGTTGTATTCGCCGGATACCGTGCGCGCCCTTTCCGCCTGGGACATGCCCGGGAGGGCGATCACGATCACGGCCAGGGATAGAGCACAGAGCTTCGCGGTCACATCGCACCTCCAAAGAAGGTTGGCAAGGGTCGGGTCCGGGATGGTCGCCCGGCTCCACTCGTACTACGCAGCTTCGGGCCCGAGGTAACGCAGCGTGTCCCGACTGGCATCGAGTGACAGCAGGGTGCCGGGATCCGACACTCGATTGCTGAACGGATGGCGGTGCCGAATGGCACTATTGCCTGAATGAAAACGCAGGTGCCTTTGCGGGAGATCAAGAAAGAGCGGACGAAGGAGGCACTCGAGAAGGCAGCGCTGCGACTGTTCGAGGAGAAGGGCTACGCGAACACCTCCGTCGCAGCGATCGCCGCGGAGGCCAACGTGTCCCGGCGGACGTTCTTCCGGTACTTCCGGTCCAAAGAGGGAGTCGTCTTCGCCAACGCGGACGACGCCGGCCGCGCCCTGCAGAACGCCATCGCCGAACAGCCGGCCCACAAGACGCCCATGGAAGCTTTCGGCGACGCCGCGACCTCGATCATCAGATATGAAACCAGTGACCCGGCACGCACCGAACAGATACTCGCTCGGCAGCGGCTCTTCCTGGAGAACGTCGAGCTTCGCAGCCGCCTGACCGAGATCGCGCGCGTGTGGAGGCCTTATCAGGCGGAGGCCCTGGCGAAGAGAGAGGGCCGTTCGACACCCGACGAGGCAGACCTCCTCTACGCCGCGGTCGGCGTATCCCTCGTTCAGACGGTCCTCGATGAATGGGCGTCGGATGGAGGCAAGGATGACCTAGCGGGACGCTTCGAGAGAGCGTTCGGCCTCTTCGCCTAGGGCCTCTCTTTCAGCCCGAGGACGCGCCCGACGATGCGATCTCGGACGCGATCGGGAAGTGGGTTCTCGAGCAGAG
>JBOGXG010000343.1:0-2165 GCA_050694195.1 Actinomycetota bacterium
TGGGCCCAGACTCCTGCCCGTTGTGTGGGGCCGATCTCGCCTCCAAGACGAGCGCCGGGAAGGGAACCGACGCGGATAGCTACCAGTCGAACGTCCGAGAGCTCCGTGAGGAGCTCCGTAGATTGAGGAGTCACGACGCAGAAGCCGTGTAGGCCGGCGGTCGGAGCCCTCCCGTGAGATGCCCCTACTGCGAGACCCCCGACGACAAGGTGGTGGACTCCCGCCTCGCCGAGGAGGGCCGGACCATACGCCGGCGACGCGAATGTCTCGTCTGCGGACGCCGTTACACCACGTTCGAGCGCGCCGAAGAGACCCCCCTCCTCGTAGTGAAACGGAACGGGGTGGAAGAACCGTTCGACCGACAGAAGATCGTCGACGGAGTCATCAGCGCGTGCAAGAACAGACCGGTCACCCTCGCCGCGATCGAGACGCTCGCCGAAGATGTCGAGGAGGCGATGCGCGTCGAGGGCCACCGACCGGTCCCGACCGCCGACGTGGGTCGCGAGGTCCTGGAACGTCTGCGCGATCTGGACGAGGTCGCCTACCTGCGCTTCGCTTCCGTATACAAGGACTTCCAAGAGCTCACCGACTTCGAGAGGGAACTTGGGATCCTCTTGAAGAAGCTGCCGCCGAAAGGGGACGGATGAGGCTTCCGGTGAAGAGGCTCGATCGGGAGCTTCCGCTGCCGTCCTACGCGCGCGGAGGAGACGCCGGGCTCGATCTTCTCGCGGCGGAGGACGTGACGCTGGCACCGGGCGAGCGACACGCGGTTCGCACCGGCATCGCGGTCGCGATACCAGAGGGATTCGCCGGCTTCGTGCACGCCCGTTCCGGACGTGCCCTGCGCGAGGGTCTCGCGCTCGTGAACGCGCCCGGGCTCATCGACAGCGGGTACCGCGGCGAGGTGAAGGTGATCGTGGTCAACCTCGATCCGTCCGAGAAGATCGCGATCCGCCGTGGCGAGAAGATCGCCCAACTCGTCGTGCAGCGAACGGAGCGCATGGAGTTGGACATCGTCGACGAGTTGGAAACCTCCGACAGGGGCGAGGGCGGGTTCGGCAGCACCGGCCTCTAGCAACCGTCCCTCAGGTTTGGGCGATGTAACCGACTGAGCCGAAGTCGGTCCAGCCTTCCTCGACCATCTTGTCGCGGTATGCCGCGTCGCTCGTGAAGATGTCGCCGTAACCGTTGTAACCGCGCAGCATGAACAGCGGCAGGGAGCCGGGCTGCTTCTTCTCGTAGATGTAACCGGGGGTGCCATTGTCGGCGGGGATCGCGATGGTGCCTTCGTAGTAGCGGTCGAACACGAAGCCCTCGGTCGCGAGGAACTGGTAGCCGTTCTCGACCTTTGTGTCCTTCACGTCATCGTCGGCCGTGAAGTAGTGATCGGGCTTCTTCTTCTTGAACGTCTTGTAGAGGTGGTAGAGCGGGAACGTCGGCTCCGGCAACTCGGGCGCCGCCTTGTCTCCCTTATCGTGCCCCCGACGTTTCTTCGTTCGGTTCGCCCTTCCGCCTGCGCGACCGACTCCATCTTGGGGACGAGCCGGAGACGTGACCACGCTCGTGCCCGAGCCGCCACTTCCACCCGTACGTGGGCCCGCCCAGAGGATGGCCCGCCGAGGATGGCCCTTCCTTCTCCGTGGATCTTTGCGGGTTCGTGTTCTTTCGTGTTGGCCACCGCTCACCGCGCGCGTCCAGTCCGGCGACAGGTTGGCCGTCCACATCTCTCTCTCGGGGGAGCTCCGGCCTTCGAAGGCCTGTGACGTCGGCTCGGCCCCGCGCGACCCTAGCGACCGACCCAGCACGACGAGCGAGCTTGCGCCGAGGGTGATCGCGACCGCGATCGAGGTCCATCTCCTTACAACTCGAGGCCAGCGCCGGGCGCGGGGGAGCAACGGCTCATCAGCAACTCCTAGCCGGAGATCGGAGGTGACGTCGTCGTCGCTCCGCTCGGCGACCTCGAACCCGTCGCTTCCATCGTCCCGCCACCCGTCCTTCATCCCAACCGGACAATACGACCAAAAGCCAGCCATTTCCTACCGTTTCTTTGGCCCCGCCGGCGGGCTCCGCCTATAATGTCGGTCCCTCGCGGGCGTGGCTCAGTGGTAGAGCATCACCTTGCCAAGGTGAGGGTCGCCAGTTCGAATCTGGTCGCCCGCTCCAGA
>JBOGXG010000344.1:0-12916 GCA_050694195.1 Actinomycetota bacterium
GAGGTTCGTCTTGACCTTGTTCTCGTAACCCGCGTAGGTGTGAACGACGTACCAGGAGCCGGGCCGCTCCGTCGGTGGAACCACCCTCTCCTCGTAGTCGTCGATCTCCTCGTCCGTCTCGGCCTCCGCCGCCGCGGGGGCCGGAGCCTGCTCGGCCTCCGCCGCCGCTACAGCCGCCGTTGAGTCATCCTCGGCCGAGTCCGCGGCGGTGGCGTCCTCCGTCTCGGCAGCCTGCACGTCCGGCTGGGTCTCCTCGGGCAGGGGCTCATCGGACCCGACATCCGGCTCTTCGGCGTCCTCCAATGTGAGCGTCTCCTCCGGCACGGCCCCCTCGGCGGGGTCGGGCGGGAGGGAGACGGCGTCAGTGTCGGACGGCTCTGCGGTGCCTTCGACCTCGGCGGTGTCCTCCGCGTGCGGTTCGAGAGATTCCGCGAGCGCGGGTTCGACATCCGCCTGCATCGCGGCCTCGACCACCTCGGCGGGAGCCTCTTGCTCGTCGTAGTTGATATCGGTTTCCGACTGCTGGACCTCTTCGCCCACGCGCTCGGCCTCGGGTGCTATGCCCTCGGCATCGGCCGCGCCGGTCTCGACGGGAACGGTCTCGAACTCGTCGAGAGCGTCCTCCGACCCCGCGCTGTCGTCCGCGGCCTGGTCGTCGCGATCCAACGACTCGTCTTCGGCCTGCCGGTTCTCTTGAGTCATGAATCGATCCCGAAGAGAGCCAGGATCGCCTTCGTGAAGACGTAGTCCATACCGAAGATCAGGGAGGCGATGACGACCACGCTCACGATGACCACGATCGAGTAAGCGATGACCTCGGGTCGCGTCGGCCAGGCAACCTTCCTCAGTTCGGCGATGACCTCTTTGATGAACTGACGAGGTTTCGTGCGCTCTTTCTTCGTGGCGGCCGCGGCGGCCTTGGGCGAAGGCCGCGTCGGTGGCTTCTTCTGTTGTTCCTGCTTCTTCATCGCCCGCTTGTACTGCCTGTTCAAATCCGCTCCGTCCCGTCTAGTCCCCATCCGCCGGCCCGATGCCGGCCACCTATCGCGGTAGCCGCCACTCCCGGACGCGCTTCGTTAGGGTCCGAGATCCGGGGGGTCGTTCAGAAAGGAAAGGTTAGCACGTTCGTGAATCCGCCTGTTTGCCGCCTACGTACAGGGAAAATAGGGGCCGCGGAGAATCGGAAAACGATGAGGCGGAAGCTCCCGACGATCCTCGCTTTGTTCACGACGTTCGCCGCGCTGTTGCCTGCTGCGGCGGCGGATCGAGACCATGCATCTGCGGCCCGGCCCGAAGGAGGGGTCGTGAGGGGAGATCTCGGGCGCGCCGGGGCCGGTCATCCTCGAGCAACGGCGCGCCGCGCGCTGGAAGGATCCGCCATCCAACTCGGCGTCCATCCATCTGATGTGAGGTTCGATTCCATCCGGCGCTCGATCGTGGGACTTCACGTACGAGGCCGCGAGTACAGAGACGGCGTTCCGGTGGCCGGTACCTACGCGGCGGTCCACATCGTCGCCGGCCGCATCAGGCAAATGGAAGCGTGGAGCCTCGCCGACACACCCGGCCGGCCGACCTCGGACCCCATACGCCGTGACGTCGCCGTCGCGGTCGCACGAGATGCACTCGACATCCGGCAAACGGTCCGGCCCCCGCGCGCCGAACGGCTGTTGGTCGCCGGCGACCGTCGGTTGCTCGATGTCTGGCATGTGTCGTTGTTGTCGTCCGCACCTCCCCTCGCCGCGGACGTCGACGTGGACGCGCGGACGGGGGAAGTACTCGGTGTGACGGATCCACGCGTCTTCGACGCGCCGACCGCGACGGTCTTCGACCCGAATCCGATCGTGAGTTTGAAGGACGAGTCCATCCGCCAGCCGGGGTTCGACGCGGCGGGGGTCGACACCGATCTGAACAGTCCCGAACTCACCGACGCTCTTACCAAACTCCCCATGAGGGATCTCGATGCTGCCGCACTCATGGCCGGGCGACTTGTGGGACCGTGGGTCGACGTACAGGGCCCTGCTCCCCTCGCATCCGTCGACGGTAACTTCGAGTTCAGGAGATCCGATCCGCGTTTCGAAGCGACGATGGCATACGCCCACATCGATCGGTTGCAGCGGTACTTCATGTCGCTCGGGTTCAGGGGCGGATCGGGGATCAACAACGAACCTCAGAACGTCTACGCGCTGCCCGTGCTCGGTTTCGACAACAGCTTCTATCAGCCGGACTACGACCTCATCTTGTTCGGAGCCGGCGGTGTCGACGATGCCGAGGACGCAGAGGTGATCGTGCACGAGTACGGCCACGCCGTGCATCACGCTCAGGTGGAGGACTGGGGGGGCACGCCCGAGGGGGCCGCGATGGGTGAGGGTTGGGGGGACTTCCTCGCGGCGTCCTACTTCGCGAAGGTGTCCGGGGGGTTCCAGGACGAGTGCTTCGCGGACTGGGACTCGACGTCGTACTCGGACGACGATCCGACCTGCCTCCGGCGCCTCGACGCACCGAAGATCTATCCGGACGATATGGAGGCCGAGGAACACGCCGACGGCGAGATCTGGTCGGCATTCCTCTGGCGACTACGCGAACGGCTCGTACCGGCGAAGAACGTCAAGATGAAGAAGGCGAAGCTCACGGCCGCTCGATCGGATGCCGCGATCAGGTTGGTACTCACATCGCACGAGTTCCTCAGCCCTATGGCGGAGTTCTCGGACGCGATCAGCGCGCTCAAGACGGCGGCGGACGGGTTGGGCCATCCCGAATGGATCCCCTTGATCAAGCGAACGGCGGCAGAGACGAACCTCCCTCGCTAGCCACGCGCGCGCCTAAAGGGGCGGCGCGGCGGCGAGGATGACGCGGAACGTAGTCCCGCGTGCCACCTCGGACCCGACCTCGATACGACCACCCATCGCCTCGGTGAGCGACGACGCGATCGAGAGCCCGAGTCCTACTCCCGAACTCCCCGACGATGCTCCCCGGTAAAGGCGATCGAAGATCTTGGAGAGATCGCTGCTCGAGATCCCACGGCCGTCATCCGATACCTCGATAGCTATCTCACTGTCGACCGCGTGAGCGCGGAGGGTCAGAGTTGCGTCTTCCCCCGCGTGCTGCACCGAGTTCGTGATCAGATTGGTCAGCACCTGAAGCAGCCGCTCCGGATCCGCCATCGCGAGGAGGCCGGGCTCGACCTCCACCACGTTGCGACGAGGAGCAAGGAGCATCCCGCGCAGCAGCGCCTCCCTGACCACGAGCTCCACCTCGACCGGCTCCTCTTTGAGGGAGATCCCCTCGTCCAGCCGCGCGAGCAAGAGCAGGTCGTCGACGATCCGCCGCATCCGATCCAGTTCCTCGACGGCCAGGCTCAGGGAACGCGATTGATCCGGATCCTGGAGTTCGCCCTGCAGAAGCTCCAGCTGGCCGCGCGCGACGGTCAACGGGGTGCGGAGTTCGTGAGATGCGTCCGAGAGGAAGCGACGCTGCATCCCGAGCGAGTCCTCGAGCTTCTCCAGGAGCCGGTCGAACGCATCGCCCAGACGAACCACCTCGTCGGGGGGGCCCTCGGGGGCGACGCGGCGGGATAGATCCCCGGTCCGCTGGATGTCGTCGACCTCATCGGCCATCCGTCCGAGCGGCCTCAACGTTCGGCGCATCGAGGCGAAACCGAGGAACGCGGCGAACGCGAGCCCGATGAGGCTCGCCCAAGTGACACCGGACAGCAACGTCGACAAGGTCTCCTCGAGCCGTGTCTGCTCGGCCCCCACGACGAGCGTCCCCACCTGCGATTCGCCCAACAGCAACGGGACGGTGAGGGCGCGGATCGGCGCGTCCGGTCCCTCGATCGTCCACCAGCGAGAAGTGTCCGCCTGCAGCAGGCGACGACCATCTCTAACCGACCGAAGGTCGATCCCTCCGGTCAGCAGCACCTGGCCCTCGGAGGTTCGGACGGCGGCGTACTGCTCCTCGGAGATCGAACGCGAAGCGAGCCAGTCGCGCGAGGCCCGAGCAACGTCGCTCTCCGTCCGGATCTCGCGGGCGGGTCCGGCCTGGAACGAGTTGGCCGCGGAACTCAGCTGCACCTCGAGTTCGCGCTGTAGATGATCGCGCGTGAGATGCATGACGATCGCGCCGACGACGAGAAGCGTCGCCGCCACGAGGAGGGCGTACGTTGCGGTCAGCCGGATGGAGAGCGGAAGCGGGCGCTCCGGCCCCCAAGCCATCAGCTCTCGTCCCCACCGGACCCGTAGGACCCCGGGCCGGAGTCGTCGTCGGACCGTCGGTCGTCCGAGCCCGAGTCGTCCGAGCCCGAGTCGTCCGAGCCCGAGTCGTCGCCGGAGTCGTCCGATCCGGAGTCGTCGGAGCCCGGGCCGGAGTTGTCGTCGGAGTCGTCCGGGTCCCCCTCCGGATCGTCCGAGCCGGGGCCCGAGTTGTCGGAGTCGTCGAAGTCATCGAGGTCCTCCTCCTCGACGTCGTGTTCGACCCAACTCGGTGACGGTTCGGCGGTGGACGAGGTCCGGCTGGGAGTCGAGGGAGGTGGATCGTCGCCCGACGCGGCACCGAGTTCTATCGGCTGCGGAGGCGGAACCAGCGCGCGCTCGTCGTCGCCCTGGAACACCACCGCGGCGAGGAACAACAGAGCGGCCACGAGAGCCGCCGCCCCGAGCCTCACGATCCACCCTCGGACGCCGGTTCGACATCGCGCGGCACGACGAAGCGGTATCCCATACCGCGCACGGTCTCGATGAGCTCGGGACCGACCTTGCGCCTCACGGCGGCCACGTGGACGTCGACGACGTTGGACCCGGGATCGAAATCGAGATCCCAAACCATCTGCAACAGTTGTTCGCGCGACAGGACCTGACCCGGGTGCCTCATGAACGCGGCGAGCAATCTGAGTTCGCGAGCGGAGAGCCTCACCTCGCGGCCCCCGAGGAAGGCTCGGTGCGCGGCGAGATCCACGGTCAGAGATCCGGCCTTCAGCGCTCCGGAGTCGTCCTCTTGCCAGCGGAGCCTCGCCCGCACCCGCGCGGCGAGCTCCTCCAGCGAGAACGGCTTCGTGATGTAGTCGTCCGCGCCGGCCTCCAGTCCGCCGACCTTGGAACCGACGTCGTCCATCGCGGTGAGCGCGATTACGGGAAGACGCGGCTTCAGCACGCGCAGCTCGCCCAAGATCTCGAGTCCGCCCTTCCCCGGGAGGATGAGATCGAGGAGGACGAGATCGACATCCAACTTCGACGCGAGGTCTAACCCGTCCTCGCCGGTGGAAGCGGCGGTCACGATGAAGCCGCGCGCGCCGAGGCCGCGCTCGACGATCTCGCGGATCCGGGCGTCGTCCTCGATAAGTAGAAGGTGCGCCATACCCTCTACTTTCGCACCAAAAGGCCCGGCAGAGCCCTCGGAGGGAGCCCTGCCGGACCGAACCCGGCTAAGAGACCTTTACCTTGCCGCACATCCCCTCGCACTTCCCGTCGTCCAACCTCGAGTGGATGGTGCAGCGGTAACGGAAGTTGCCTCGCTTCCTGAACTTGAAGCTCGTCTTCGAGCCGTCCGGGAGCGACGAGCTCTTGTTCCAGCGCCCACGATAGGAAACGACGTTGTGAGACTGGCCGGTGGAGTTCCGCCACACGACGCGCGTCCCCTTCACGACGCGCTTGGTCTTCGGGCTCCACGAGCGGTTGTCCGTCGCCCGCACCCTCGTCGTGGCCCCCGAAACCGGAGCGGGAGCCGATGCGACCACCAAAGCGCCCGCCGCTGCGACCGCGGCCAACCCCAACGTCCGTGACCTTCGTCCTGTCATCGATCCTCCTCCTCGTGTAACCGACACCTGTGCACATCTAGCAACACCACGATGAGCGGACCGTGAGGAGCCCATGAAGGTTCCTTCATCGGGCGCGCCCCCGGGGCCGGAGGCAGGAGACGGGACGGATGAGGCGAAATATCCGATGCGGGCACAGACCGCGTCGACAGCGCATGCAGATCGATCAGCACACAGGGGGACGAAACTCATGAAGAGGTTGATGGCGGCGGCGATCCTCGCCCTTATGGCCCTGAGCACGGTTCCGACGGCAGGCGCCGGTCCGTCTCCCGGTGGTATCTCCTCCGACCAGGTCGAGTGGGTGAAGCACGTCCCCTTCACGGGTCCGAGTGCCGCCGGCGGCCGGCTGGTCGGCAAGTACTTCTACGCCCTCGACCAGAACAAGTTGACGATCTACGACACGACCGACCCGCTGGACCCGCAGCCGGTCGGATTCCTCCCCAATCCCCACGAGCCGATCTTCACGCGCGAGGACCTCGACACCAACGGCAAGATCTTGCTGCTCCCGACCTACGACCTCGCACCTGGGCCGCTACAGATCGTCGACGTCGAGGACAAGACCAGTCCCCAGGTCATCGCCGAGATCGAGAACGGCAGCGAGCACACGTTCAGCTGCGTCCTCGACTGCAAGTACGCGTGGGGCTCCGAAGGGACGATCTACGACCTCACCGATCCGTCGAACCCGAAGGAAGTGGGTAGTTGGGGCGAAGGGAAGCCGACGAGCAACGCGCACGACGTCACCGAGGTAGCTCCGGGCCTCGTGCTCACCTCGACGCAACCCATCATGTTCCTCGACGCTCGCAAGAACCCCACGAACCCGAAGCTCCTCGCGCTGGGGGCCAGCACCGATGGCCGCTTCATCCACACGGGCGTGTGGCCGCGCAAGGGTAAGGACAAGTTCCTCTTGATGGCCGGCGAGACGAACTTCAAGCCGCGTTGCAACGAGAGCAACGGTGCCTTCATGACGTGGGACGCGTCGAAGTGGAAGAAGACCCACACCTTCTCGATGATCGACGAGTACCGGATGATCAACGGCACGTATGCCGATGGGAACCCGGCGCTGAACGCGGTCGGTTGCTCGTCACACTGGCACGAGAATCATCCCTCGTTCAAGAACGGGGGCCTCGTGGCGGCGGCGTTCTTCGAACACGGCACCCGCTTCATCGACGTGAGCTCGAAGGGGAAGATCAAAGAGATCGGATGGTTCATGCCGCACGCAGGTTCCACGGGGGCCGTGTACTGGCGGACGCCGGAGATCCTCTACGCGGTCGATTACACGAGGGGCATCGACATCCTCAAGTACAACGGCAAGCTCTAGAGCCCAGACTCCATCGTCGGTGTGGTTCCCGGAGGGCTCGTTTCGAGCGCGAAGGATGCACGTTCGTGTGCACGTTTCGCGCTCGAAACTACCCGCCCGGCCGGCGCGCCGCCGGGAGTATGGCTTACGAGGTGCGGTGAACCCGCCCTAGCCGGCGCAGTCGATCCGGAGGATCTCCTTGCCGAGCACCTCGACGCTGCCGCAGCATCCCCCGGGATTGTCGAGACATACGACCGCTTGAGCGGGAGCCGCAACGGACAGGCTCCCCAACGCAACGACGGTCACGATCAGCACGGACCTCAGCTTCTTCACGTTCCCTCCCTTGGACGCGACGTCAACTGAGGGATCTTCTTCTAGGCCGGAGCGGGCGATCCCTGCCTGCCGAAGGCCCCGATGCGGAGAGGTCGATCAATCGCAGGGCGGGAGGGACTCGAACCCCCGACCACTGGTTTTGGAGACCAGGGCTCTACCAAACTGAGCTACCGCCCTAAGGGGATCCAGTCTACTTGGGGGCTCGGCGGTTAGGCGGTGGCCGTGCGCCTGGCACGCCATATCGCCGCACCGGCCCCCAACACTGCTACCGCGGCTCCGCCCGCGTAGGCACTGCGATTGCGAGCGACGTGTTTACGAAGGGCGGCAACCCGCGACCTATCGGTCTCGGGGATCGCCTTTAGGCTCGCCACGAGGTAAGCGGGTGGGTCGACGGGGCGCGCGGCGAGTTCTCCCAGATCGCCGACGAGCGACCGATACCGCTCGAACTCGACGCGACAATCGGCACAGCGGGCGAGATGGCGTCGCAGCTCGAGCGAATACTCGTTCTCGCCGGCATAGGCCGGAAGCATCTCCCTTATCTCTCCACAGCTCATCTGTCTCACGATCATGCTTCCTCGTCGGGGTAGACGAGTTCCTTCAGACGTTTACGGGCCCGGTGTATCCGAACCTTCGCAGCCGTCTCGGAACAGCCGACCTGCTTGGCGATCTCGCGGATCGAGTACCCGTACACATCCTTCAACACGATGGCGGAACGATAGTGCTCGGGCAGTAGGGCGAGAGCATCCTCGAGGGAGCTCACATCGACGCGCGCCGCGGCGGCGTCCTCCGTGGATGCTTCCCCTCGTGTCATCTGCGTCAACATCTCGTCGTCGGCTCCCGTTTCGTGCGCCTGCCGGCGCCTCCTGCTGCGGTGCTTCGATAGGGCCGCGTTGCTGGCCACTCGATAAAGCCAAGTGCTGAACATCGAATCGCCCCTGAAGCCCTGGAGGCCCCGCCATGCTTTGAGGTACGCATCCTGCGTCGCCTCGGCCGCATCGTCGGTGTCTCCGAGTATCCGGAGGCAAAGCGAAAACACATCCCGGTAGGTGGCGTCGACCAGTTGGCCCCATGCCCGCTCGTCGCCCCGCTTACAGCGTTCGACGAGCTCGGGAGGGACGGGATCGACCCGCTCCTCTCCGGGATCTCTCTTAGGACGCCACACGATGACCTCAGGTTACCGAGGCGGGCGCGAGAGGACGGGTTCTGGTGCAGGAAATGTAGGGATAGCGCCGTGATTCTGAGTCAGAAATCAGTAGTTCTGGAACATCGACTCGAGCCGCGACAGGAGCTGGGCCTTGTCTAGCTCGCGCTCGGTGCGCTGGCGCATCTGCTCGGGGTCCATCTTGAGGAGGCTGTTCACGGCGTCGACGAGCTCGTCGGCTCCGAAGGGCTTCGTGAGGTAATCGTCGGCGCCGAGCTTGTAGCCGCGGACCCAATCGGCCTCGGCGGCCTTGGCCGTCAGCACCAGGGTCTTGACGTCGTCCTTGATCCCGCCGTCCCGCATCTCCTTGAGGACGCCATAACCGTCCATCCTCGGCATCATGATGTCGAGGATCATCAGGTCGGGGGGGCCGTTCTTGATCGCCTCGATGGCCTGGACGCCGTCGCTGGCGACGGTCACCTGGTGACCTTCGTCCTTGAGGATCGTGCTCAGCAGGTGGCGGATGTCGGCGCTGTCGTCCACCAGCAAGATGCGGGCCATCGAGTCTCCCTGTTCTGGATGTATGCCTTACGGAGTATCAATCGTCACGTCGGAGGGCCCACTTAAGCGGGAGACCCGCCTGCGGGAGACGCCTTTCCGGCCTATCCGACCGGGCCCGAGGCCGGGGCAGCCCCCGCCTAGCCCCCCGCCACCGCCGGGATTATCGACAGCCGGGCCCCCTCCCGAACCTCGGTATCGAGGCCCTGCAGGAAGCGGACGTCCTCGTCGTCGAGGTAGAGGTTCACGAAGCGGCGGAGCGAGCCCGATTCGTCCAGGAGCCTGGCCCCGAAGCCGGGGTGCCGAGACTCGAGGTCTCTCACCACATCGCCGATCGTGGAACCTCTCGCCGTGACCTCAGGGGCGCCCTCGGTGAGGGTGCGGAGCTGCGTGGGGACCTTGACCGTGATGCTCATGGCTCGACTCCTTCATCCAGAATCCTGTCCAACTCTTCGACCGTCGGCTCGATGCGATGCGTCGGCTGGGCCTCGCCGAGGGCCTCGAGCGTCTTCAATCCGATGCCGGTGATCAGGACCACGGTCTCTTGCTCGGGCCGGATGCCCCCCTCGCGCACGAGCCGTTCGAGGGTCGCGATCGTCACGCCGCCCGCCGTCTCCGTGAAGATGCCCTCGGTGCGGGCGAGGAGGTGCATCCCCTCAACGACCGCGCTCTCGGGCACGGCCGCGATCGATCCGCCCGAATCGCGCACCTCCTTCAACGCGTAGTAACCGTCCGCCGGGTTGCCGATCGCGAGCGACTTCGCGATCGTGTCGGGTTTCACAGGGCGGACGTCCTCCGTCCCGGTCGCGAACGCCTCCGCCACCGGTGAGCAACCTTCGGCCTGGGCCCCGTGTATCGCGACGGCGGGAGCCTCGTTCAGGAGCCCGACGGTATGAAGCTCCCGGAGGCCCTTTCCGATCTTGGTGAGGAGCGATCCCGACGCGACCGGGACGACCACCGCGTCGGGGGTGCGCCAGCCGAGTTGTTCGGCGATCTCGAACGCGAGGCTCTTCGACCCCTCCGCGTAGTACGGACGCAGATTCACGTTGACGAACGCCCACCGGCGCGACCCCGAGAGCTCGCCGCAGAGACGATTCACATCGTCGTAGGACCCGTTCACCTCTATCACCCGGCCGCCGAAGATCACGGTGCCCGCGACCTTGCCCGACTCGAGTCCCTTGGGGATGAAGACGACGCTCTCCATCCCCGCGGCGGCAGCATGCGCCGCGACGGCGTTGGCAAGGTTTCCGGTCGACGCGCAGGCGGCGACATCGAAGCCGAAGTGCCGTGCCATCGACAGCGCGACCGAAACGACCCTGTCCTTGAACGAATGCGTTGGATTCGCGGCGTCGCTCTTCAACCACAGCTTGCGAAGACCGAGCTCGGCGGCGAGCCGAGGCGCGGGACTGAGCCTGGTGAACCCCGCCCCTAGGTCAACGCGATCCTCCTCGGGGGCCGGGAGCAGAGCGCCGTAACGCCACATCGACAGGGGCCCCCTCGAGATCGAATCGCGATCGACATCTGCCGCAAGGTGGTCGAGGTCGTAGACCACCTCGAGGGGGCCGAAGCAGAACTCACAAACGTGCTGGGGAGCGATCGGATACTCGCGGGCGCACTCCCGGCACCGCAAACCTCTCACGTACTTCATGACGCTCTCCTTCCGGGCTCAAAGCAAAAGCCCCCTCCCGGGAATGGGAAGGGGCCTCGACCGTGAGTCCTCTGTCCGGCTCATCCACCCGGGATTCGCACCTGCCGGAGATCTCGCGATCGCCGGTGGTTGCGGCGGGATCAACGGGCCGGTCCCTCCCCCGCTCTAGATGAGCTGACCGAATAGTAGCGCGTTAATCGGGCTCGGGTTCCTCGGGTGGGACGGCCTCGGAAGGCGTTGGCCTCGCCCGCGCATAGGGGGTCGGTTCCGCGCCGAGGACCCGCGTGGTCCAGATGTGGTTCGCGATGAGTTTCACGGTGGCGACGGCCGGCACTCCGAGGAAGACGCCCCAGAACCCGGCGATCGCGCCGCCCGCGAGGAGGGCCAGCATCACCGTCGTCGGATGCAGTTGGACCGTTCGTCGCATCACGTTGGGACTGATCACGTGGTTGTCGAGCTGTTGCACCAAGAGCTCGACGACGGCGGCCTGCAACCCGAGACCTACTCCGTCGCTCAGCGCACCGACGAGGAAGCCGACGCCGCCGCCGATGAACGGCCCGATAAGGGGCACGAGATTGAAGAGACCCGCGATCGCGCCGATCACCAGCCAGAACGGGAGATCGATAACCCAGAAGCCGAACGCGGACAGGGCGCCGACGATGAACGCCACGAACAACTGTCCCTTGAGGAAGCCTCCCACCGCGCGACCGACCTTTCCGCTGATGTCGGAGAACTCATCACGATGGGGCTCCGGGATCAGATTGAGGACGTCACGCCGCAGCTGTGGAAGATCGATCAACAGATAGAGCGCGATCAGCGGAGCGATCACCAATATGAGCAACACCTCGAGGACACCGCGGCTGATCTCCGTGAAGTTCCCCGCCTGATCGCCGAGTAGCTCTCGGAAGTCCTCGACGACTTGATCGCAGCGTTGGTGGGTGGGGACGTCCTCGCCCACGATGTCGTCGGCCCCGAGAAGGCAATCGACCTGGGTGGTATCGATGTCCAACCCGAACCGATCGTTGATGTCGTCGACGAAACCGTCGATCGATTCGACCGTCTGGGCACGGAACTCCGGCCACTCCTCCGCGAAGTTATCGATCTGTCGCGAGATGTAGGGGACGGTGATGACGAGGATCAACACGATCGTCCCCAGCGCGACGATGTACGCAAGCATGGTTCCGAGGATCCTGTTGACACCGCGTCTCTCCAGGTGCGTCACGAACGGATTCAGTAAGAACACGATCAATGTCGCGAGGATCAGCGGGGGAAAGATGATGCGGATCCGGTAGAGGAGAAACGCCGTGATGTAGACCACGATGGCGATCCCGATCAGCGCCCAGGCGCCGATCCCGATGCGACGAAGGCGCTCCGCAACCGGCAGACGCGGAGGCATCGGCGATGACATCGCGTCAGTATCCACCGACCGGTGGTTGGCAGTGTCCCGAGTCGTTAGTTCGTCAGCACCGAGAGCGTCACTGCGCGCCGAGGGCAAGGCGCCGGGTGCCCGCTCGCGGGCGCGTGAGGTCGTACCGGGGAGTACGGACGCGACGAGTAACGCAGCCATCGGCGATGCAGGGGCGCTCGAATGCGCCGTTATTAATGGCTCGGGGCACTAGACGGAGGGCAGGTGCCGGCTGATCAGCAATGCGGTGGCGTCCGCCAGCGCGCGGCCCGGATCCAGCGGGGCACTGCCGCCGATCCCCGTCGTGCATCCGGCGGCCCCCGCGAAGCCGATCGTCCGGAGAGCGTCCCCCTCCAGCGCGATCTGGCCGGCAACGGCCAGACAAGGGACGCCTGCGTCCCGCGCGAGGCGCGCCACCCCGGCCGGCACCTTGTTCGCCCGGGTACCGTCGTCGATGCGTCCCTCGCCGGTGATGACCACAGAGGCCCCCCGAAGCGCCCGTTCCAGACCGACGGCTTCGGCCACGAGATCGAACCCTGAGCGCAGTTCGGCTCCGAAGAATGACTTCAATCCGGCCCCCATCCCACCTCCGGCGCCCGCTCCCGGAACCTCGTCGAGGTCGATCCCGAGTTCGGCGGCGATCACTTCTCGAAGCCGCTCGAGACCGCGCTCGAGGAGGTCCACCTCGTCGGGGCCCGCCCCCTTCTGAGGCCCGAACGTCCGTGCCG
>JBOGXG010000345.1:0-13031 GCA_050694195.1 Actinomycetota bacterium
CCTGTAGCCTGGCGGGCCGTGAGCAAGTTCTCCATCGTTACACTCGGCTGTCCCAAGAACTCGATCGATTCCGAAGGTCTCGGTGGCATGCTCGCCGCGTCCGGGCACGAGGTCGCCGCGTCGCCCGAGACCGCCGACGTCGTCATCGTCAACACCTGCGGGTTCATCGATCCCGCCCGCCGGGAGACGGTCGAGGAGGCGCTCGATCTCGCCGAGCTGAAGGAGTCATCGGGTCTCAAGGGGCTGATCCTCACCGGCTGTCTCGTCGCTCGCTCCGCCGGCGAGCTGGCCGACGCTCTCCCCGAGGTCGATGCCTTCGTCGACTTCGCCGCCTATCCGCAGGTGAGTGACATCGTGGCCGGTGCCGCCGCCGGCACCCTCACCGAGCGCATCTTCGGCTCGCCCGGCACGCGCTTCGATCCCGCCTATTGGGATGCGACCATCGCCGCGGCCCCCAGGATCCGCTTCGGTCGGGCGCCGTGGGCCTACCTGAAGATCGCCGAGGGCTGCGACCGAGGCTGCACGTTCTGCGCTATTCCCTTGATGAGAGGGAAGTTCCGCTCACGCACGATGGGGACGATCGAGGCGGAGGCGCGCTCCCTCGCCGCCGCCGGCGTGACCGAGTTGTCCCTCGTCAGTCAGGACTCCGTGATGTGGGGGCGCGACACCGGGGAAGGCGGCTTCCTCGACCTCCTCGACAGGCTCGAGGGCATCGAGGACGTGCCGCGCATGCGTCTCATGTATCTCCACCCGCAAGGTGTGTCGCACGAGCTGATCGACAAGATCACAGCCTCCGAGAAGATCGCGTCCTACTTCGATCTGTCGCTGCAGCATGTATCTCCATCGGTGCTCAAGGGGATGGGCCGGTGGGGGGGCCGCGAGCGGTTCGACGGGATCGTCGAGCGCATCCGCGCGCGCGACTCCCTGGCCGCGGTGCGTGCGACGTTCATCGCGGGCTTCCCCGGTGAGTCCGCGGCGGACGCAGCCGCGGTCGAGGACTTCATCTCGTCGACGGATCTCGATTGGGTCGGGGTCTTCACCTATTCGAGGGAGGAGGGAACGCGCTCGCACGACATGGAGGGCCGGGTTCCCGAGTCGGTCGCCCGCGAGCGCGCCGCGCGCTGGAGCAGCGCGGCCGAAGACACGATGGAGCGCCGCGCCAACATGTTGGTGGGCCGGACCCTCGACGTCCTCGTCGAGCGTCTGGACATCGAGACCGGCACCTGGACCGGGCGTTCGCATCGCGAGGCCCCCGAGGTCGATGGCGAGATCACGTTCAACTCCCATCGGCCGCTCGTCGTCGGCGAGAGGGTCCCCGTCACCGTCACCGGGAACGAGGGCGCCGATCTCATCGGTCACATCGAACGCTAGCGAGCGTGGATACTCTCGCTCGATGAACCTTCCCAACGGGATCACGGTCGGCCGGATCGTGCTCGTGCCGGTCTTCCTGGTCCTCGCCTACGCAGACTCTTCCGCCGCGGCGGTGGGAGCGTTCGTGGTCTTCCTCGTGGCGTCGATATCCGACTTCGTCGACGGCTACCTCGCGCGCCGAGGAGGGATCGTCTCGAAGTTCGGCGAGTTCCTGGATCCTCTCGCCGACAAACTCCTCGTCGGCGCGGCCCTCGTCGTTCTCGTCGCGACGAGGGACTTTCCGCTGTGGGCGGCACTGCTGATCGCCGTCCGCGAGGTCGCGATCCAGATCCTTCGCACGCGGATCGTTAGCGTCGGCGGCCGCCTGCCGGCCTCCTCCATGGGGAAGCTGAAGACCGTGTCGCAGATCATCATGGTGGGCTGGTGGCTCCTCCCATGGGATCACATCAACGTCGGACACTGGATGTGGCTCGGCGCCGCGCTCCTCTCCACCTACTGGTCGGGCGGGCTCTATCTCATCAAGAGGGACCGGCTCAAGGAGATGGCAGGGTGAGGGCCGAGATCATCGGGGTCGGGACCGAATTGCTGCTCGGCCAGATCGCGAACACGAACGCACAGATCATCTCCCAGTCACTCGCGTCGATCGGCGTGGACGTGCACCGCCACGTCGCGGTCGGGGACAACATCGTGCGGATGGTGGAGGCCTTCGAGGAGGCGATGGAACGCGCCGACGCGACGATCATCACAGGCGGACTCGGCCCGACCCCGGACGACATCACGCGGGAAGCGGTGGCGGAGCTCACCGGGCGGCCCCTGATCCGGGACGACCGCCTCGTCGAGACGATCGAAGGGATCTTCACCAGCCTGGGGCGCGCGATGCCGGAGGACAACCTTCGGCAGGCGGAGAGGCCGGAGGGCTCGACGTCCATCGATCCCGAGGGCACCGCGCCCGGCTTCTTCCTGGAGCACGACGAGCATCTGCTCTTCGCGCTGCCGGGCGTGCCGTGGGAGATGAAGGCGATGCTCGCGAAGACCGTTCTCCCGGAGCTCAAGAGGCGGGCCGGCGACGCCACCATCGTGAGCCGGGAGGTCCTCGTGATCGGCCTCGGCGAATCGCACACCCATCAGAGGATCGGCGACATAGTGGCTCGCCAGACGAACCCGACGATCGCGTACCTCGCGGGCAAGGGTCAGGTGAGGGTGCGACTGACCGCGAAGGCGACATCCGAGGCCGCCGCGCTCGCGCTCATCCGTCCCGTCGAGGACGAGATCAGGGAACGCCTCGAGGGAGCCGCCGTACCCGGCGGTCGGTCGAGCGTCGTCGACGCGCTCGCGGCCCTCCTTCGCGAGCGGGGCATGACCATTGCGGCGGCCGAGTCGCTCACCGGGGGCGGGCTCAGCGAGGAGCTGTCCAAGGGCGAGGGAGCGAGCGACTACTTCCTGGGTGGGCTCGTGCTCTATGCGACCGCGGCGAAACGCGAGGTCGGCGGCATCGATCCGGCGATCCTCGAGGGGCCGGGAGCGGTCAGTGCCGAGGCGGCGGGGGCGCTGGCCGAGGCCGCCGCGCAGAGGTTCGGGGCCGACTTGGGCGTGTCGACCACCGGCGTCGCCGGCCCCACGGAGCAGGAGGGGAAACCAGTCGGCACCGTCTACGTCGCAGCCACGGTGGGAGGCGCGACGGAGGTCCGCCTCGTACGCGGGTATGGGGACCGAGACAACATCAGGGGCATGAGCGTGACCGCGGCGTTGGAGCTGGCGCGGCGTCTGACGGCAGCGCACGCGTGACCGATCGGCTCCGGCTGTTCGTGGCGTTCGACGTCCCGGAGGAACGGCGCCGGCAGGTGCAGGCCGCGGTCGAGCCTCTCCGCACGCTCCTTCCGGCCGCGCGCTGGACCCGCGTGGAGGACCAGCACGTCACCCTGAAGTTCATCGGGTGGGCCGAGAGCTCGGGGTTGGATGCGATCGTGGATGCCTGCAGACGGGTGGCCGGGGACCACGAGCCGGCGGAGATGAGTCTCGCGGGCGTCGGCGCCTTCCCCTCCCGCAAGCGGGTGCGGGTTCTGTGGGCGGGTATCGACGATCCCACCGGCCTCGGCGAGGGGTTGGCCGTGGGTCTCGCAGACGCCTTGGAGTCCCTCGGCATCGAGCGCGAGGAGCGGCGCTTTACGCCGCATCTCACGCTGGCGCGCCTCAAGACGCCCCGTCGTGTGGACGAGGGAGCGCTGGCGGTGGATCTCGGCCCCCTCGAGCCGTTCCGTGTCGACCACATCGTTGTCTATCGGAGCCACCTCTCGCCGAAAGGAGCCCGCTACGAGGCTATCGAACGGTGTCCCTTAGCATTGGTGCGTCCACCCCGCTAGAGGAGGACCACTGACCCGGAACAGGATGTTCACCGTCGCTTTACTGTCGCTCGCCACGCTCGCGATCTCCTCACCTGCGGGGGCCCATAGCGAGCTGGAGAGCTCGCGGCCGGCGGCCGGAACCACGGTGCGAAGGGCCCCCGACCATCTCGTGCTGCGCTTCAGCGAGACCCCCGCGGAGGACTCCGTGGTCACCGTCGCCGACCGTTGCACCAACGACCTGGTCGGGGATTCATTCGTCGCCGGGCAGTCGTTCCACGTTCAGCTGGACGGGGGCACGGGAGGAAAGTACCGGGTCACCTACGCGCTGGTATCGGCCGAGGACGGTCACGCCACGCGCGGCAACTTCGGCTTCACGGTGCGCGGCCCCGCGGATTGCTTTCCCGAGGACGCCGATGAGCCGGACGCCGACGCCGGCGATGCGGCGAAAGACGGCGACGCCGCGGCCGCTCCCGATACGGATCCGGCGAGCGACGACGACGGATCCTCGCCCGTGGTCCCGATCGTGCTCGGGGGCCTTGGGCTCGTCGTTCTCGCAGGGCTGGCGAGGTTCGCGACGCGCAAGTGACCTTCGACCTCGTGATCCTCGGACACGGGGTAGGGCGGGTGTACGAGCTCCCCATCCCGTTATGGGCTTATCTCGGCGGCGCGGCCGCCACCGTCCTCGCGTCCTTCCTCGTGCGGGCCTTCAGCCGGACCACCAGGCCGATCCCGAACGAGAGACGGATCGCGGGGGCCGGCGTCGGTCGCGGCGTGGTGCTGTTCCTCCGCGCCCTGGCGCTCGTCCTCCTGACGCTCGCGATCGTGGCCGGCCTCGTCCTCCGAGAGGAGGGGAACACCGCCGCCACCCTCATCTTCTGGGTCGCCTTCATCATCGGTGTGACCGCGCTGAGCGCTATCGTCGCCGGTGTGTGGGCCGCGGCCAACCCATGGGCAACGATCGAGCGCTTCTACCGGATCGGCGACACAGACGTGACGCCTCGCACGCCGCCGGCGTGGCTAGGGCCGGTGCTCGTGTACGCGCTGTTCTGGTTCGAACTCGCATCCGGCGCGGATAGGGATCCGTTCTGGGTCGTCGCGGCGTTGATCGGGTACTCCCTCTACTCGTTCACCTGTCGCGCCGCGTTCGGCCCCCGCTGGGATCTCGCCGACCCGCTGGCGATCCTCTTCGGCTTCGCGGAGCGGAGCGCCCCGCTCCGGCTCGGCGAGGACGGCGTGTTCTACAAGGGGCCCCTGCGGGGACTCGAGCAGACCGAGCCGATGCCGGTGGGTCTGTACGCGTCCGTCTTCGTTCTCCTCGGCGCGACGACGTTCGACAATCTCAGCGAGACCGTCGGTTGGGGCAACTTCCTGATGTCCACCGGACTTGACGGGCTCCCTACCCTGCTCCGGGACACCGTTGCACTGGCGGTGCTCGCGCTGCCCTTCCTCGTGACCTTCATGGCCGCGGTCTGGATCGCGCACCGCTGGATCGATCGGTCGAAGCCGCTCATGCACATGGCGCGCTATCTCGGGTGGAGCCTGATCCCGATCGGGGTGGCCTACGTCCTCGCTCACAACACGCCGCTCCTGATCACGGGTGTCCCCGAGTTGGTACGAGCTCTCTCCGATCCCTTCGACCGGGGATGGAACCTGATCGGAACGTCCGACGCGTTCCTGGGCTTCGCCGCCTCGCCCAAGCTGGTGTGGTTCCTCGAGATCGCCTTCATCGTCATCGGGCATATCGTTGCGGTCATGGCCGCGCACAGGGCGGCGGTGCGCTTGTCCGCATCGCACGAAGCGGCCGTGAACAGCCAATACGCTCTGACCGTTCTGATGTCCGGTTACACGATCACCACGCTGTGGCTCCTCGCCCAGCCTCTGGTGCGCTGAGGAGAGGATCCGGATGCTGCTAGGACACGCGCTCGGTGGGGCAGGGGGGCCGGAGCTCGAGTTCCTCATCTTGGCCGCGGCCTGTCTCTTCCTCGGCATCTTCTTCTTCTTCCAGAAGAACGTGAAGCCACAGGCATCCGTCGTCCTCCTCGTCGTGGCGATCGGTCTCGCCGTGGGGGCCTTCGCGGTGGACACGGGCGGTGGCTCGAGCCCCGCCACGATCTCGATAGTCGAACCCGCCGACGGGGGCACCATCGCGGCGGGTGAAGAGTTGGTCCTGTCCGTGGCGATAGAGAACGGCGAGCTCACCACCGACACATCGAGCAGCGATCCCTCGCAGGGGCATCTGCACGTCTACGTCGACGGGCAACTGGTCTCGATGCCGAGCACCGAGCAGCCGCCGATCCCCGGCGACCGGCTCCGCGCCGGCGAGCACGAGATAACCGTCGAGTTCACGCAAGCCGACCACGAGCAGTTCGAGCCTCGGATCCTGGACGAGATAACCGTCACCGCTGAATGAGGCGCCGGCGCCGGCTTCGGGTCGACGAGCTGAAGACGCCGCGGTTGACGCTGCGACCGACCACGGCGGCCCTAGGACCAGCCCTCGTCGAGGCGAAGAACCGGTCGCTTCCCGAACTCCGGCGCTGGATGGCGTGGGCCGACGAGGATCCCTCGAGCACCCTCGACTTCGCGGCCGCGGCCGAGAACGCGTGGCTCCGTGGGGCGGCTCGCAACTTCACGCTGGTCCACGACGGAGAGGTGGCCGGCAACATCGGGCTCGAGCAGATGAACGTGCTGATCCACTCCGCGATGCTGGGCTACTGGCTGCGCTCGGACCTCACCGGCCGGGGGCTCATGACCGAGGCCGCGACCGCGGTCGTCCGTCACGCCTTCCAGGACGCGGGGTTGCACCGGCTCGAGTTGCACGTAGCCCTCGAGAACCACGCCAGCATCCGGATCGCCGAGAAGTTGGGGTTCCGGCGCCGCGGCATCCTCCGCGACGGCACCTATGCGGCCGGCGCCTGGATGGACGTCTATGTCTACGACCTCTTGGCCACCGACCCCCACGTTTCTTAGACAGATCTGTTGCTCTGGGAGCAACCCGAGTACCCGAGAAAGAGCATCTAGGAGTTGCCGCCCGCGGGGCGAACCCTCCTGTTATGAGGAAGCTCTCCATCATCCTGCTCGCACTGTTCGTCGGCTCGGTCCTGACGCTCCCCGCTCTCGCGGCTGCACCGAAGATGCGCACGCTGGGCGAGGACCCGGCTCTCGACGCGCCGCCGGCCCTCGATCTCACCTACCTCAAGGCAGGGGCAACCCGTAAGACATTGGAGATCAGGATCGGCGTCGCGAACATGCTTCCCGTCATCGGGGGCTACCCACAGGCCCCCGGCATCGAATGGCTCTTCAAAGCGGGCCCGCGCACGTTCCTGGCGGAGGCCTACGTCGATAACACCGAGGGGGCCTACCTTCTCTTCGAGGTCGCGAAGGACGGCGTCTTCGAAGAGGTCGGCGCGCTGGAGGGGACCTACAACCCCGACGACGGCTACGTCTCGATGCTGGTCCCGACGTCGACGATCGGGGCGAAGCGCGGGACCAAGATCGTAGGCGCCGGCGAGAACGATGTCGACGCGCACATCCACCACGCCGGTACGACCTATACCGACTACATCACGACGACGAAGGGCATCGTCGTTCCCTAGGGTCGACACGGTCGCCCCGGCGGAGCAACACCCGGGCCCGGTTCCGGAGCTCCCGATGGAGGTGGCGGGGGCTCGACACCCTGCAGGCCCGCGGCCACGCCGAGCGCCGTCAGTTTCCGATTGATGCTCCGCGTGTGGCGGATCGACTTGTTCTGGCTGGCGATCAGTCTCCGGAGGGTGTCCGTTATCGCGTTCAGCGATGGCGAGACACCGCTCGACGCGCGCCGAAGTCGTCCGATCCGGTTTTCGATGCAGGTGATCTGAGGCAGCACCTCGCGGAGCCCGCCCTCGAGGTCGCCGAGTTCCTCGGACTGGCGTGCGAGCGATCCGTTGAGATCTTCGACGCGTTCGGCCGACGCCGCCAGCGCATCGGCCAGCGCTCCCAGCGCGTTCGATTGCTGGGCCGTGAGCCGCGCGATCTTCGGCAACGACCCGACGCCGCGCGCCGCCTCGGCGGTCGTCTGCGGCGCCGACTCGCTCGCCGCGGCGAGGTCCGTAGAGGCATCGGTGGTGTCCTCGAGAGCGGCGAGGAACCCGGAGGTCACGAGGATGAAGGCGGCCGCCAGCGGCGCAACTATCCACTTCATCCCGGACCATCCCGTAGTTCCTCGTAGCCGCGCGCCTTGCGATTCAGCTCCCGGGACTCGCCGACCAGCTCGTCGAACCTCGCTTGGAGCACCGCGAGCGTCTCCTGCAGCTCGCCGGCGGCGGTGGCCGAGGCGTCGGCGACCGATGTCGTTGTCTCGGCCGCGGCGGAGGTCTCCCTCAGTCTGTCGCTCAGCCTGTCGAGGACCTTCTGTATGGCGCGGATCTCCTTGGCGAGCGAGCGCGACCGCCGCGCTCCCGCACGCGACGATCGTTCGATCCTCAACTGCGTGGCAAGCAATCTCTCACTCGTTCTGAGTTGCTCCCGTACATCGACGGCGATCGTCGCCAACGCCTCCGTGTCCTCCACCGCCACTGCGATGTTCTCCGCTGCCTTGCGGGTGTTGCGCGCCGCGTCTGCTGCGAGCGAGGCGAGCCTGTCGGGTCGCGGGAGAGCACCGCCGCCGATCGCGAGTGCTCCGATCAGGAGAGCGCCGGTGAGAGATGCCGCGGCTAACCTGAGAGGATCTCTCACGGCTCCCTCCCCAGCGACGGTCCGAGGCTGCGATCGAGCTCCTCGAGTTCCTCGGCGATCAGCGCGGCGAGGCGCGCCGAGACGGCAAGGTCCCCCTCCAGCGAGTTCAGCTTGCGCGAGGAAGCGCGCGCCGAGGTGACCGATGAGTAGAGGTCGGCTGCGATCATCCGGAGTTCCTGTTGCGCCGACTCTGCGATGGATGCTGCCTCGACCTGTCGCCGACGCAGGCTGCCGACGAGTTCCTCGACCTCGACGAGCAGTCCGTCGACTCGTTTGCGGATCGCGATCGAACGATCGAGTGTGTCGAGGATCGCCTGGTACTCGTCCACATCGGGTGGGGGAGCGTCGCTCTCGGGAACCTCTTCGTTCTGCACGCGGATCGCTTCGCGCGAGGTCGATGCGGCATCCGCTTGGATCGACCAGGCGAGCCCGGCGAACACGACCGCGCCGGCGAGGAGGCCGCTAGTGATGATGTTCGGAGGTGGTAGCGGCAGCTTCATCCACCGCCTCCCGGGAACTCCTCGTTGGTCTTGCGCAAGGCGGCGAGGATGCGACGTAGGGCGCGGTTCGTGTCTCCGGTGAAGCGCGATGCGGCTCGCTGGTACCCGGCGATCGCACCGAGCGCGTCCCCAACGATCTCCGTCTGCCTACGCGTGAATACGGCACCTCGCGTGCCGCGGCGGGCCGAGGCGGCGATCGTCGCGGCGGCCTTGTCCGTCTCGCGGAGGAGTCTCACTATCCGGGAGGTCGCGTCGCCGACCTTCAGCGCCACCCGGTTGGCCGACCTCGCTGCCGTCACGGCCTCTCCGAGATCGGAGTTGCCCAGCGCCCGTTCCGCCTCCGCGACCGCGAGGCGGGCACGGCGAAGGCTACGCGCTCCCTCGAGTGTCTCGTTCGAATCGGAGCGCGCTCCCAGAGACACCGCGAACATCCCGATGCTCCCGAGGAGGACGAGCGCGCTGAGGGCGACGCCTATCCACCTCCTCATGGGTCACCCGAGAACGATTCTTGCGAGTCCTCTGCCAGGCGCGCCGCGTAGCGGGCTCGGGTGGCGACGTCGGCGGAGAACGCGCTCGCGCGCTTGGCCGCGGCCTCCAGCCGGCGCAGCGATGCCACCGCTCGTCGGAGCAGACGCGCCTGCGTTTCGGAGAGATCGGCGACGGTGTCGGTGGATGTCTGCGTCCCGGCCAGCGATCCGGCGCTGCGTTCGAGCGCGTCGAGCTGGCCCTCGAGGATGCCGACGAGTTCCTCGAGGGACTCTCTTTGACGCTCGGTGAGCCGGCCTATCGAATCGCTCTGGCCCGAAAGGTCTTCCCCCTCGGCGAGGTTCTCGGCGATCGCGCGGAGCCGCTCGGTGATGCGTTCGCTGTTGCTTCGCGCCTTTTCGCTCTCTTCTTGCGCGCGTTCGAGGTCGCTGACGACCTCCGGTGTGTCGGCATCGCTAAGAAGGAGGCCGCCGAGGCCGATCGCGATAGCGAGCCCGGCTCCGATCGCGAGACGCGTCCTGTTCGTCATCTGCCCGCCAGTATCGACGTCGTCGGGGGGGCCGCGTTACGTCAGGCGCTCTCCCTGTCGAGCTTGGCGATCAGGTTCCGCACGCGCACCTCGATGAGGTCCCTGATGAAAGCGACATCGTCCGGGCTCTTGCCCTTCGGATCGTCGAGTTCCCAATCCTCCAACGGCGTCCGGAGCGCGGGGCATGCCTCGGCCACGTTGCATCCCATCGAGATGACCTTGACGGCGCGGTCGGTCAACTCCTGGGTGAGAAGCGTGCCGGGATGATCCTGGAGATCGAGGCCGATCTCCGCCATCGAGGCGACCACCTCCGGATGGGGATGGGCGGCCGGCTGCGTCCCCGCCGACAGTGCCTTATAGCGATCGCCGGCCATCTGATCGAGGAACGCCTCGGCCATGCGCGAGCGGCCGGCGTTGTGTACGCAGACGAAGAGGACGATGGGCCGGTTGTCGCCCTCGCCCGACCTCTCGCGAAGGACAACCCGCTGAGTGGAGCGCTGCACGCGGTGCATGAGCCGAGTGTACGGGCCGCCCATGGCTGCCGGCCTAGCTTCGGGGGCCGGGGAGGCGTAGAATCACAGCCGGGTAACTACGCCGTGGTTATTTCTGAGAAATCCTAGCGCTGGGCGAACATATGTTCGATAATTGTCACACCCTCTCGTTACGTTCTCTTCCGAGACGGGCGATCGACCCGGCAGACCGATAAGGGAGGTCTTGTGGCGACCAAGAGCGGCAGGGACGCAGTGAGGAGTTACGGCGGAGACGAAAAGGGCCGCGACGCGTCCCTCGACATGGCTCTGGCCCAGATCGAGAAGCAGCACGGTAAGGGCGCAATCATGCGCCTCGGCGAGGAATCCCGGGTCGGCGTCGAGGTCGTCCCCACAGGCTCGCTGGCGATGGACCTGGCTCTAGGGGTCGGGGGCCTACCGAGAGGCCGGATCGTGGAGATATACGGGCCCGAGGGGAGCGGCAAGTGTGTCGTAGCTGGTACACACCTCTGGACCGATCGCGGCCTCGAGACGATCGAAGAGGTGTTCGCCCGCTGCGGCCAAAAGGCCAGCTGCACCTCTCGCGTTACCGACATCACCGAGCTTGGGGTCCGAGCGGTCAACGAGCGTGGTGAGTTAGAGCAGGTCGCTGCTTTAACTCACAACAACAAGAGACCGGTCCTTCGCCTCCGATTGAAGTCGGGTCGCACAGTGACGGTGACGCACAACCACCCGTTGCGAGTCGTCGATGAGAGCGGGTTCATCGTGTGGCGACAAGCCGGAGAGATCGCCCAAGGCGACACCGTCGTGTCCGGCGCCTTCGGCGCGGTTGAGGCTGCGTCTGGCGATGGGATAAGTGAGGACGAGGCGGTCTTCCTCGGCTATCTGGTCGCCGAGGGATGTCTGAGTACGAAGTTCAGGGTCAGTTTCACCAACTGGGACACGGAGGTGGGTAAGGAGTTCACTCGCCTAGCCGAGTCTCTCTTCGATGTGAAGGTGAAGAACTATTACGACAGGGAGTACCACGTCGGTGGCAAGGCACTCCGCCAAGGGATGAAAGAGCGCTACGACCTCGACTACGTAACTGCCCACGGCAAGAAGGTGCCTCACTGCATCCGTGTTGGCGGTCACAAGATCCAGAGGGCCTTCCTCTCAGCGCTTTTCGAGGGTGATGGGTGGATCGACGCCAGTTCCACGATCGGACTGGGAACCGCTTCTGAGCAGCTGGCGCGGGAAGTCCAGCTGATGCTCTATGGATTGGGCATCCCGTCGACGGTCGCTTCCAAGTTCAATCCTCATTACGAGCGGCACTACTGGAGCGTCACGATCAACCCGTCGGTTGCTCACCGTTTCCTAGACGAGGTCGGCTTCCGTTCGGAGCGGCGCAGGATGCAGGTAGAGGCGAACTTCAGACGTTCCAAACACGAGCCGAGGTTCGAGAACATCCCGCATCTCGGGAAACTGTTGATCGCTCTCCGGGACGACATCGGTGGAGATAGGGAGTTCGATCGGATCTTTCGTGACGTCACTCGTACCGATATCAACTGCGAGTGCAGCAGAGCCCGACTTGCGAAGGCCGTCGACTGGGCGACTGAGCGCGAAGACAGACTATCGATGGGGGGACGCGCGATCCTCGCCTACCTTCGTGACCTCGCGAGTGCCAGGTACACATACGAGCGGGTTGCCTCCGTTGAGGACGCCGGGATAGAGCCGACCTTCGACGTGATGCTCCCCAAGACGCACAGCTTCTTGACTAACGGGATCCTGTCACACAACACGACGGTGTCGTTGCACGCGATAGCCGAAGCCCAGAAGGCCGGCGGACTTGTCGCGTTCATCGATGCCGAGCACGCGCTCGACCCGACCTATGCGAGCAAGGTTGGGGTCGACATCGACAACCTCCTCTGCTCGCAACCCGACACCGGTGAGCAAGCCCTTGAGATCGCCGACACCCTCGTTCGGTCGGGAGCCATGGACGTGATCGTCATCGACTCGGTGGCTGCCCTCGTCCCTCGGGCCGAGATCGAGGGCGAGATGGGCGACACGCACGTGGGTCTGCAGGCGAGGCTGATGTCGCAAGCACTGCGGAAGCTGGCGGGCAACGTGAACCGCTCGAAGACGATCTTGATCTTCATAAATCAGCTGCGCGAAAAAATCGGAGTCATGTTCGGCTCCCCCGAGACGACTCCCGGTGGGCGGGCCCTCAAGTTCTACTCGTCGGTTCGGTTGGACGTGCGGCGCATCGACTCGCTGAAGGACGGCGCCGAGATCGTCGGCTCCCGGGTGCGGGTGAAGGTCGTCAAGAACAAAGTCGCGGCGCCGTTCAAGAAGGCCGAGTTCGACATCCAGTACGGGGAGGGCATCTCGAAGGAGGGGAGCCTCCTCGACGTGGCGATCGACCACGGGATCGTGCGGAAGTCGGGGGCCTGGTTCATCTACGGCGACGACCAGCTCGGCCAGGGGCGCGAGAACTCCAAGACCTTCCTCGCAGAGAACCCCGACATCGCGGCCGAGATCGAGCTCAAGATCAAGGAGAAGCTGGGGCTCATCGAGGCCGACGACAACGGAGACGGCGAGGCGGGGCCCGAGGGCTAGGCCGGGG
>JBOGXG010000346.1:0-8492 GCA_050694195.1 Actinomycetota bacterium
AGTTCGCGGCTCTCCGTCGCTCTCAGAGGCCGGTTTCACCGGGGAGGTCCCGGACTGACAGACAAACGGCGGGGGTGGGGCCAGTTCAGATGATCGCGGTGGGGCCACTGCAAGTTGACGTTCTCAGGACGCTCCGAACTCGTATCCCTGCATCTTCTTGGAATCCCCATCGACGGGCCCCTACCTTTGAAGTCCGAGGACTGCCGTAATACAAGGTTGGTTGACGGAGCCGACACAGCCCAGTATTCAGCCATCACACCGGATGGACGCTTCGTGACGTTCGCCAGTGTCGCGAACGACCTTGTGTCTGGCGACCTCAACAATGCGTGCGATGTCTTTCGATTGGATCGAAAGACCGGCCAAATGGATCTCATCTCGGCCAATCCTCGTGGTCTGGTCGGGGAGGTTCCGGGGATATCGGATATCGCTCCAGGGGTCACCGGGAAGTTCCCGGATTCGATGTCGCCTTCCATCAGCGCCAATGGCCGCTACGTGGCTTTCGAAAGCTGGTCACAAGATCTGGTCCCAGGCGACACGAACCTTACCTGGGATGTCTTCGTCCGAGACGTAAAGAAGGGCGCCACCGTCCGGGTATCCGTAACACCGCAAGGCGCGGAAGGAGTCGAGCCTGGAGCCGGGGGGATGGTCAAGGCACCGAGCGTTTCTCCCGCGATCAGCGGAGATGGTCGCCGAGTTGCATATCTCAGCACGGCAACGAACTTCGGACCCGATAAAGTTGAGGAGGCCGATCCAAGTCCCGGGTGCTCGCAAGACGGTCCGAGTTGCTCCGACGTCTTCGTCTGGGACAGAAGAACGCGAACTCAGATACTTGCGTCCATCCCACCGGATACCGGTATTGGCGCCGAGGAGCCATCCGGCAATTTCGATGACTTGGGATATCCGGCTATCAGCGCCACCGGCCGTCTCGTTGCCTTCGGTTCGCGCAGTGGGGATTCGTATTATCGGAGCGGTCCCTGGGTCAGGGATCTCAAGAAGAACAAGACGAGCTACGTACTCGCCCCCGATGGAAACCCCGGGGACAGAGAGGAACCGAAGCAGCTGGGATTCAGTGGGGATGCCAGGTATCTGACGTTCAGCTCACAGGGGACCAACTGGGTTCCGAACGATCAGAATCTCCCCCCCTTTGGGGATACAGATCAGCTGGTCGTTGACCTTCGAACCGGGCGGGTGGAGCGAGTGTCCGTTAACCACGTTGGGGAAGAGGCCTCAGATCCGCTGGGTCGCGCCCATTCATCGCTCGGCTCGATCAGCCCAAATGGACGGCTGGTCTCGTTCTCTTCCCGCACGAAATTCTTCTCCCCCGAAGAGACAGAACCCGCCGATTTTCCCGATTACACAGGAGCTGGGGACTCCGATGTCTACGTGCACGATCGACGGACTGGAGCACTCGTCTGGGCCTCGGTGGACAAGGAAGGTGAGGATAAGCGGCATTGTTCGAAAAACCGGCCCCCTCAAACCTCCCTGACCGATGATTCTTTTTCGGGTGGCGTAGGAACCCTGAGCCGCACCAGACACGTTGTCTTCTTGAGCACTTCGTCGTGCCTGGTCGAGGGGGACGATTCCCACTACCCGATCGACATCTTCCTCCGTGACCTGGGAACAGAACTTGGGATCGGCGGACTCGGGGGTGCTGCACCAAATCAGGATCCACCCGACGACCGGGTCTGCGTCGGCGATGTCTGCGTCCCGCCGGGCGCGGCCGTGTCGTCAGCCGACGACGCCGATGACCTCGACGACGCCCTGACCGAGCAGGGGGCGAACCTGTACGGCGCTTCGCTCGCATACCGGCCGCACTACGACGACCTGTTCGCGGTGATCGAACTCGAATACATGCCCAAGGTGATCCCCGGCGCGTCTCCCACTTTCTACGGGCTCCGGTTCGAGAGCGCGGGCAGGAGCTACGAGGTGCGCGCCACGTCGCTTAACTTTGGGACCTTCGGGCTCTTCGACTGCACCGGGTCACGTCCGGCCTGCGCGAAGGTGGCCGATCTGAGAGGCGGCTACGGCACCACCGGGATGCGAGTGGTGTTCTCGCTCCCGCTGAGGGAGATCGGGCTCGAGAAGGGCGGCAAGCTCAGGGGTATAACCGCGTTTTCCGGCGTTGGGAGCTATCTGACCGGCGCGTCGAAAATCCTGGATGCCGTCCGCTTGGAGTAATCCGTTCCTACCGTGCTCTGCTCGAGCAGCAGGGGAGGGCACCGAGCTAACGGGATCTCGCCTCACCTTCTGATCCTGTCTACAAACTTGGCGACCTCGTGGCGAGGCTTGGTGCCCGCTCATTCCTTATCCTCTCTGCAAAGACCTGACCGGCGTGACCAGAAGTGATCACAGGCAGGACGTAGCTGTGGGCGAAAAGATCAAAGCAAGCCGGGGCGGGATGACGATGAGGGCGAGTTTGGAGCGGTGGACAGTGGTAGGGCGTGACGCTGGACCGAAGGCAGGATGGCTTGATGGAGGCCAATGCACTCACGTGGTCGGATCTATTGGGGGTGGGACATCTTGTTTACGGCACGAAGCGCAGCCTCGAAAGTAAATCTGTGCACCGGGGCCTGATCATCACGCTGCTGGGTGCGGTGGTCGGGTCGGTGGTCGGCACCGCCTCCCCGTCGGCCGCATACGACCGACCTTACAAGACCACCCGCGAGAATGCAGGGGAAGGATCGGGCATGTCTTCGTCGATCAATCGCGATGGTCGGTTTATCGCCTCACCCGGAGGTCGCGGGTTCAAATCCCGCCCCTGCAACTACAAGGCCCTCGTCAAGGCGACCGGCTGCCGCTACTGATGAGACTCGATGCGTCGCAGGATGTCGGACGGCTTCACCCCGAGGGCCTCCGCCAAGCGGGCGATAGTTCGAAGGGAAGGGGACGCCACACCCCGCTCCAGCAGGCTTATGTAGGTCCGGTGCCGGTCGCTGGCCAGCGCCAGATCTTCCTGGGACAACCCGCGCTCCAGTCGGATCTCGCGCAGGACCTCGCCGAACAGTTCCTCTTCGGCTTTCCGTCGGCGGGGCATCGCCCAAATCTCGGGGGCTGCTGAGCGGATATCTACAGCAAATAGTCAGAATCTGAGAGTCCGCCTGGCTCAAAGAGCCAGGACCCAACTTAGCTGTCGCACCCCCTCGCTAGATTTCCGACCCATGGCGATGAAGATGGCCGATCTCCCCGCAGGTTCTCGGCCGCGAGAGCGGTTGGAGAGGAGCGGTTTGGGTTCTCTCAGCGACGCCGAGTTGCTGGCGTTGGTGGTTCGGAGCGGAGGGCCGGGCCGCAGCGCCCTCGATGTGGCGACCCATCTCCTGGCGAAGCACGGCTCCCTGGCGTTGCTGGCCACCGCCCGCGTGGAAGAGCTTGCTCGCATGTCATCCCTTGGCCGTGTCAAGGCTTCGTCGCTCGCGGCGGCGTTCGAGCTCGGACGCCGAGCGGCGTTGTGCGACGATTTCGGATCACCGATCGTGACTCCTCATGACATCGTAGGGATCGTTGGTCGCAATGTCGTTGATCGTCGTAGGGAAGAGGTTTTCGTGGTAGTTACGAACAGCTCCGCCAAGGCAACGCGCGTCGAGCACCTGACCTCAGGTGGTGTGGATCGTTCATTGATTCCCGTCAGGGATGTGCTTGCCGCGGTCTTACGTAACGACGGGGTGGGCTTTGCGCTTGCTCACACGCATCCATCGGGTGATCCCACTCCGAGTGAGGCGGATATCCGCGTCACACGGAATGTCGCGCGGGGTGCACGTCCGACAGGGCTCACGTTTCTCGATCACATCGTGATCGCCGGGACGAAGTGGGCGAGCCTGCGCGCCCTCGGCCATCTATAAATTAAGCTCGCTCCCCTCGAGAGGTCCGATCTCTCTCCGAACCGGGCAGCAGACCGGCGAGCGGCAGGGAAGTCCTAGACGTGCTTCTCGATCCGCCGGAGAAGGTCGGACGGCCTCACCCCGAGGGCATCAGCCAATTGCAGGATCGTGCGGAGGGAAGGGGAGTTCACGCCTCGTTCCAACAAGCTGATGTAGGTTCTGTGCCGGTCGCAGGCCAGCGCCAACTCCTCCTGGGATAGGCCTCGCTCGAGTCGTACTTCGCGTAGGACTTCGCCAAAGATCTCTTCCGCGCTCCGCCGGCCGGGCATCCATCAACCGTCCTGCCCTGCAGAGCAGATATCTACAGCAAATACTCATAATCTCTCGTTCAAGCCTTAGTGCAGAATGACCTAAAGGCTCCCTTCTTTACATGCGCACGCCCTCTCCCGATCGGGTCGGCTGCTGTGGATCGATCGTCGCCCTCCTTGTAGCGATACCCCGCTTAGATTGCCGTCTGCATACTATATAGTGTAAGTATATAGTCTGCAATCCGGCAAGGCGGGAGAAAAGGCGGAATGGCGAGGCGCTTCGTGCGGGCGATCGTTTGGACTCTCTTGCTCGATGCTGTCGTCGTCCAGACCTTCGCCCTGCCCGCACGCGCCTACCCCCGGCCCGGGCGTCTGGAGCGGCTCGACGTGCCGACCGACGGGAGACCCGTTCAAGGCTGCGGCTACTATTCATCCGTCAGCGCCGATGGCCGCTATGTGGCGTTCGATACGGATGCACCATTCGTTGAGGGCGACATCAACCAAGAAGTGGACGTCTATCTGCGCGATCTGAAGAAGGGCACGACCGAGCGGATCTCTGTGGGCCTCAACGGATCACCGGCGATCGGTCCTCCCGACGAGCCGGGCTGCCTGGGGAGGAGCCTCTCCTCGGATCCTTCCATCACCCCCGATGGGCGCTACGTTGCATTCTCCAGCTTCGCGTTCAACCTGGACCAAGGCGATACCAACGGACTGGCCGACGTTTTCGTGTACGACCGCAAGAAGCGGGTGATGGAGAGAGCGTCGGTCAACTCGAAGGCGGAGCAGACCGAACCGGGCGGTCTCTGCCCGATGTCAGGCTGTTCGGGTGTGGTCGCTGGCCATTCCACGCGACCCAGCATCAGCGCCGATGGGCGTTACGTAAGCTTCACAAGCACCGCGAGCAATCTCGTTCCCAAGGACACGAATGACTTCGACGACGCCTTCGTTCACGATCGGAGATCGGGTAAGACGATCCGGGTCTCTATCGATCCCAAGGGCCGTGAGAGCGATCCCTGCCCGCCACCCCGTGGTTATCAGTGCTCTCTAACATTGGGTGACGTCACTTCCTCGATCAGCCTGAACGGCCGCTACGTCGTCTTCCACAGCAGGTCCCCCGATTTGGTTGCCGACGATACGAACGGGATCTACGACGTCTTCGTCCACGATCTGAAGACCGGGCGCACCGACCGGGTATCGGTTGCCTCCGATGGAACCGAAGCCCAGGATCTACAGGGGAATCGCGCATCCGGGCAAAGCGGCTGGTCGGGAAGCACCATCACTGGGTGGCGCGGATGGGCTGCCGCGCGGGTGATCAGCGCCGACGGGCGGTTCGTCACTTTCGTCTCCACGGCAAACAACCTCGTTCCCAACGACACCAACCGGCGCGGCGCCTTGACCGCCTATTCCTTCCCGGGCGGGGGGGACATCTTCGTTTACGACAGGAAGACGGAACGGACGGAGCGGGTATCGGTAGCCTCCGACGGGCGGGAGCAAGGGCACTGCGTAGCGGGTGAGGCGGGCGCATGCTACACAGAACTGCCGAGCATCAGCGCCGATGGCCGCTACGTCAGCTTCCTATGCCGGGGAGGATGCGAGTTGAGCCGGGATGCGCAGCGCCATTCCGCGGTCGCCGTGTTCGATCGGCAGACCGGCGCGCTCGTTCACGCCCCTTTGACCAAGCACGGCGATGCTTCGTATCCCGGACTTCCGGATCTCTCGCCGGAGGGGCGCTACGTATCCTTCACATCTTATTATGTGGACGACGATGGACCGGGGCCCGGCACCGGTTCCGGCATGGCCTTCTACCTGTACGACCGAGGGCCCGCCCTCGGTTTTGGCGGCCCTCGGGGAAGGCGAGCAGAAGAAACCGGGGATGACCGGATCTGCTTTACGCCTGAGGTGTGCATCCCGCCCGGCGGTGCGTTCTCGAAGAGGACGGCTCACGGTGATGCGAGTAACAGGCTCACCCCTCCAAAGGGCGTTCGGATCATCGCGGCTGGGGTTGCACACCGTCCACGGTTCCGGGACCTCTACCTGCGTCTCGACGTCTCTGAGATGCCTGCGGTGCGGGGCACTCCAGTCGTTGGTGATCCGCTGATCGTCTATGGCTTCCGCGTCGAGATCGAAGATGCCGAGTACGAGGTCCGCGCAGCCCGGATGGGCGGCGTCGGCTCTTCGATCCATCCTGCGTTTGTACTCTTCCGTTGCGACGGTGACATCTGCGCCGAGGTCGCCGAACTCGATGGCGGCTACGGCACGATGGGCGATAATGTCGTCACCGCACTTCCGCTCTGGTATCTCGGGCTCGAGAACGGCGATCGAATCTCAGGACTGACGGCTTTTACCGCCCACGGTTCATACCTCGGCGGTGAGTTGGCGATCCGCGACGAGGTAGAACTTATATGAGGTGCTCCCTCTGGGGATCGGAAGGTTTCCGACCGCCCGCTGGATCAGCTGAGCTGTCGTCCAGCTTTCGGTGCACCGGGCTCAGATCTTCAGTACTCCGAGGCCCGGACTTGCACCCAGCGTCGCCCCCCGATGCAGGCTCCGAGCTCAGCAGTCCTCGACCATCTCTCCGTTGGTGCATTCGTTGTCGCCCGGGCCCCCGCCGATCCGGTCGTCGCCCGGCCCCCCGTCGATATCATCGTCCTTGAACTCGATGAAGGGATAGTCCCGCCGGTACTGATCGGCCGTGAGCCGGGGATACTCGCCCCACAGCTCGTCGTCACCGCCACCACCGTCGATCGTGTCGTTCCCTTCGAGTCCGCTTATCGACTCGTCCGCGTCGGAACCGATGAGAACGTCGTCGAACTCGCTCCCATGGACGACCTCGATGCTCTTGAGGATGTCGTTGCCGTCACCCTCCGACGTCCCGGAACCGAGGTTCACCGTGACGGGGTTCTCGATCGTGAGAAAACCGAAGAAGTCCATGCCCTCTCCGCCCTCGATCTCGTCGTCACCGGCCCCGGGATAGAGGATGTCGTCGCCGCCGAGCCCGAAAACTTGGTCGTTGCCGTCGTTCGCCTCGATCTGGTCGCCGGCGTCCGTCCCGCGCAGGAGATCGTCGTGCCTCGATCCGCCGAGCGCCTCGAACCCGGATAGCGAGTCGTTACCTTCTCCCGTCGCCGTCCCGGCAGCGAGATCTACCGTGACTCCGCCCGCCGCCTCCCAATAGGCGGCGGTGTCGAAGCCGGGCCCCGCATCCATGGAATCCGCGCCCGGGCCACCCCAGATCTCGTCGTCGCCGTCGCCAGTATCGATCTCGTCGTCGCCGCCGCCACCGCAGACGACATCGCCGCCGCCGAGGCCGGTGATGACATCGTGACCTTCCAGGCCCTTGATGACGTCGTGCCCCGGCGTGCCGTCGAGAACGTCGTCGCCGGGCGTCCCCACGATCGTGGCCTTCTCGGCGATGCACGCGTCGGCGTCGGAGATCTCGGGCTCGTCGATGTCGGCAAGCTCGTTGTGTCTCTGCGTCATCTCGGTCAGCGAGGCCGACTCCAGAACCGAGCCGTCCTCCGCCAGCGCCACGACCTCGCCCTCCGGGTTCTCCGGCACGAAGAAGAGGAAGAAGTCGACCCCGAAGCCCGTCGGGTCCGGGAAGACGGGTACGCGGAACGGCGCCTGTCCCTCGAGGCGTACCTCGACGGCCGCCACCTCGTAGGAGACGTCCCCGTCGATGAGCCACTCCGGCCCGTCTCCGATCGAACCTCCCATGTTGATGTCGTGCTCGTTCGGACGAGGGCCGCATCCCTTCCCGCCCCCTCCGCCCCAGTCGTTGCCGATGCACAGGTTTCCATCGCCCCCGTTCGCGTAGAGCGTCCAAACCTGCTCGTTGCGTTCGCCCGTCGCGATCTCGACGCGCGCCGTGGACGGATCGTCACCCAACCGGTAGGGACCGGGATTGTCGGAGTCGTCCTCCGAGGGACTCGACGCCGGGGCGGGAGAACTGTTCTCGTCCCACAGCGAGTTGGCACCGGCAACGATCCCACCGCCCAGGACGACAACCACAGCCGATGCGACGATCGGCACGACGATCCGTCGCCTGCGGGCGCGGCCGACCACATGCGCCCCCGCGTCGGGCGGCATCGAGGCGTCGCGCGACAGTCGCTCCATGGCTTCCTTAAGGTCACGCTCTAGATCACTCATGGCGTCCTCCGATGTCTTGACGCAGGTTGGCGAGTCCGCGCGTCGTCAGTCCCTTGACGGCTCCGATCGAGGTGGTGAGCACGTCGGCTATCTCTCTTTCCGAGAGGCCCTCGTAGTGCTTCAGCACCAGGACCGTGCGTTGCCTCACCGGCAACCGCCGGAGCGAGGCCATCAGGTCGCTGCGCGCGTCGAGATCGGCAGCGGGGGCGGTCTCGTCGGC
>JBOGXG010000347.1:0-1683 GCA_050694195.1 Actinomycetota bacterium
GTCCCCGCCTTCTGGAACCATCTTCCGGAACTCGACCACAACGAGATCGAGGGCTGGGGCAACGGGAGCGAACTCGTGCGTGAGCACTTCACCGTCGTGCTCCTCCGGGACGCAGACGAACACCAGAGGAACGCGCTCCGCTTCGACGTGACGAAGCGATTGATCGAGCCGCTGGTATCCGACATCGTCGAGCTGCGCTCCGAGGGTTCATCCGCTCTTGCGCGGCTCTTCTCGATGGTGTTCGTAACCCAGCTAGCATCGATCTACGTCGGGCTGGCCCGCGGGATTGATCCCGGTCCGGTGAACGTGCTCGAATCACTCAAGAACGAACTCGCGAAGGAAAGATAGGAGCGACGACATGTCGGTGGATGGAGATATCAAGGACGCATCCCTCTCTGGCGAAGGGCGAGCCAAGATCGAGTGGGCGGACCGGCAGATGCCCGTGCTGCAGAGGATCCGCGAGCGCTTCGAGAAAGAGCATCCCCTCGAGGGCATCAGGATCGCGGCCTGCCTCCACGTCACGACAGAAACGGCGAACCTCATGCGGACGTTGGCCGCCGGCGGGGCCGACGTTGCTCTCTGCGCCTCCAACCCGCTGTCGACCCAGGACGCGACCGCAGCGGGTCTCGTCGAGTCCTACAGCATCCCGGTCTTCGCCATCAGGGGCGTCGACGAGGCCACCTACTACGCGCACATCAAGGCGGTCCTCGATCGCCGGCCGATGATCACGATGGACGACGGGGGAGATCTCGTCACGATGCTCCACCAACAGCGCCGGGATCAGCTAGACGAGGTCATCGGAGGCACCGAAGAGACCACCACCGGCGTGATCAGGTTGCACTCGATGGAAGCGAACGGTGTCCTCGGATATCCGGTCGTCGCGATCAACAACGCCGACACTAAGCACCTCTTCGACAATCGCTACGGAACAGGGCAGTCCGCGATCGACGGCATCATCCGAGCCACGAACGTCCTCCTCGCCGGCCGCACGGTCGTCGTCTGCGGCTACGGCATGTGCGGCCGCGGCGTTGCCTCCCGGGCGAAGGGGATGGGGGCCGACGTCGTCGTGACGGAGATCGACCCGACGCGCGCGCTCGAGGCCGCGATGGACGGGTTCCGTGTGATGACGGGCATGGAGGCAGCCAGGCAGGGCGATGTCTTCGTGACGGTCACCGGCAACAAGCACGTCCTTCGACCGGAGCACTTCGAGGTGATGAAGGACGGCGCGATCCTCGCCAACGCCGGGCACTTCGACATCGAGATCGATCTCGCGTCGCTGAGGGACATGGACCCCGATAACCGCGAGGTTCGCAAGGAGGTGCGCGAATTCTCTCTCGGCGGCGAGCGCAAGATCTACGCCCTCGCCGACGGACGCCTCGTCAACCTCGCCGCCGCCGAGGGCCATCCCGCCTCGGTCATGGACATGTCTTTCGCCAACCAGTCGCTGGTATGCGAGTGGCTGGCCGCCAACGCGGCGACGCTCGAGAAGAAGGTGTACGAGGTGCCCGTGGAGATCGACAAGGACGTGGCCCGGCTCAAACTCGAGACGATGGGCATCCGCATCGACGAGCTCACGCCGGTTCAGAAGGAGTATCTGGAGTCGTGGGAAGAGGGGACCTAGATCCATCCCCTCGCTGCTCGTGTGACGGCGAGCCGGCGGGCCCTCGCTCGGCACCTCCAAAC
>JBOGXG010000348.1:0-2594 GCA_050694195.1 Actinomycetota bacterium
GGGTAAAGTCCGCGGTGGAATGGGCGGCGTCGCAGCCGTGGTCCAACGGGAAGGTCGCTCTCCTCGGCAAGTCTTACGACGGGTGGACGGGACTCATGGGGGTGGCGCAGCAACCGAAAGGTCTTGCCGCGGTCGTGTCGCTCGAACCCGTCTACTCGGGGTACCGCTACATCTACATGAACGGCATCCGTCGGAGTGGTACCTGGCCCTACGGGTACAACTTCACGCTGGTCGACGCGATGCCGGGACGTCCAACCGACCCGCCCGAGTACCACGTGAACGGCGCCCCGCAGGCATGGTGCTACCCCATCAACATCGCCGGGCAGAACGCCGACTGGAGCGAGAGCGGCCCCTACTGGACGGAACGCAACCTCCTCCCGACCGCCAAGGGCAAGGACACTCCGGTCTTCCTCACACAGGGTTTCCTCGAGACCAACACCAAGTCCGACGGCGCGTTCGACTACTACAACGCGCTCTCGGGCGACGAGAACCGCGCCTGGTTCGGTCAGTTCGACCATTGCCGGGCGTGGGAGACGCAGTCCGCATGCGAGGGGGGCGGCGGGGACAAGCGCCTTGCGGTGGGGCGGAAGGGATTCATCGACGAGGTGATGCGTTTCCTCGACCTGCACCTGAAGGGCATCGAGCCGAAGGTCGAGGATCCCACGGTCGAGGTCCAGGACATCCTCGGGAGGTGGCGCGGCGAGCCGAGTTGGCCGCCGCCGGACTCGAAGATGTTCGGCACGAAGTTGCGGACGGGAACCTACAGCGACACCGGGTCGGGCCGCGGCCTCGAGCCGACCGCGACGCAAGGTATATGGAGCATCTCTAAGCGCCTCCCGCATGAGGTCTGGTTGTCCGGCACGCCCAAACTCAAGGTCGATGTCGACGCGGTTCCGAATGCGAACATGGCGGCGAACGTGTACGACATCGCACCCGATGGCCGGGTGACGATGATCTCGCGCGGGGTTCAGTCGCTCACAGGGACCGGACCTAGGACATTCAGCTTCACGTTGTACGGGCAGGATTGGCCGATCCCGGCCGGCCACCGCGTCGGCGTGCTCATCTCGAGCGCCAACACCGACGAGTTCCAATACGCGGCAACCCGGACGGACGTGACGGTGGACAAGGCAACGATCAAGCTCCCGTTCCTGAGATACGACCGCACCAGGTTCCTGCCCGGGAGTTCCACACCGAGGCTGAAGGACTACCTCGATCCCGGGAACAACACCGAACTCACCGACGATGAGATCGAGGCGGCCGAGTCGCGCTTCCGGATCCCCGGCCCCCTCCGCCTTCGCTACTGGCAGACACCGAAGCCCAACTGGCGCGGCCAGTAACGACCCCGCCGCATCCCCCCAACCCCCTTGCCGGGGGGACCTCCACGTGCTTGCTTAGCCACAGAGGCCGCTCCGCGTGCCCCGGGACATAACGTCCGCTCGATCGGAGGTCATCGTGGCAACTGTGGAATCGCGTCCAACGACGCTCCCCACGGGTTTCGAAGATGTTCTTTCCTTCCCGCTGTCGGCCGCGCTGTTCGGCCGTCGTGCTCGACGATTCTCGATGGGCGCGACGATCCCCGACGGCTCCCTCGCCTACGGATCGCGCCACGAGCCGATGCCGTTGACGGAACTCGAGCAGTTACTCGCGCTGACCGCAGCCGGAGGCAACACGGGATGGCACTACGCCATCATCAGGAACCCTGCCTACGCCCCCTACCTCTCGAACTACGCGGGTGCGGCCGGCGGGCGAACGTTCCCATCCGCGGCGGGCTTCCATACCAGCGAGCTGTTCTTCACCGACGACAACGGCACCTACATCTTCGAAACGCGCGATGCACCGGCGCTGGCCGAACGCTCGACCGACGGTTCGCTCGATGTCGAGGAGGTACTGGCGGCGCACCGCTCTCGCGTGAGGAAGCTCAGCACTGGGCGAATGAACATCCCTGCCGAAGAGCCGTACATGGAGGGTCACAACACGTGGTGCGTCAATCGACCAGGCACGACGCTCATCATGCCGGTCGTGGACCTGGCGCAGCATGCGATCGCGGGTTTGTGTTATCTCCTCCAGAACGGAGTGGCGATCTACGACGACGTCAACGATCGGCGCATCCCCGGCATGGAGAGGTTCTCCTCACTTATCAAGGCGGAGGAACCTTTCCCGCTCACGTACTTCGATCAATACATGCTCACCGAGGCCTCTGTCGAGATCGGGACCTCCTGCTACGCCGGCATGCTCATGCTTCAGGCCATGGGTCTCGGCGGCTGGATGTTCGACGGCGTCGACCGGCACACCACGTTGGGCGCGACGGGCGATCCGGCGGTCCCGGGCTTTGGGTTCCGTTACGACGCCGACGAGCGCTGGCCCATACCCAACGTCACGGGGCTACCAGGGGTATTCGAGGGGCACTGCCCGCCTCACTATCCCGACATGGGGGCCGCCGTCGCCGCCTTCGTCGAGCGGAAGTACGGAGCCGGCGGTCCGTTCAACCGGCAGACACCCGGTGCGTGGAAAGAAAGCGCCACGGTGAGAGGTAGCGCGCAGGTGCACGACGAGGAGTTCATCGCGGCGGTCACGACGATGGCGCAGTACATGTT
>JBOGXG010000349.1:0-2870 GCA_050694195.1 Actinomycetota bacterium
CAGGTCGGGATCATCTCGACCTCGCGGAACGCCGCGACCTTCCCGGCGACCTGGGACTTCATCGAGGTCACCCCCGACCCGGTGCCCGGTCAGACCGGCAATTTCGTGGAGAGCGGCGGCAACGTGATCATGGAGGTCGAGTGGGCTCCGCCGAACGGTTGGACCGTGGACACCGAGAAGACCGGCTACACCGGGACCAGCTATTACTCCTGGCGGGGGGCGAACTTCTTCGCCACCGCCGACGCGGGCAAGGGAGGAGTCCTCTCCTACCCGTTCCGGACCACCTCGGCCGGGACGACCAAGTTCGAGATCGACATCAGGGTCCGCCGCGACAAGGACGGCCGCGTCATCGCCGACGACCAGGAGAACGACATCTGGATCAAGATGGACAACGGCCCATGGAAGAAGATCTTCCACGGGAAGACGAACCCATGGAGTACTTGGGGTTGGGCGACCAATTTCGCGACCGTCGAAGGCCCGGAACTGATCACGCCCGGTGAGTACCAACTCGCCACCGGTAACCACACGCTCCAGCTGTCGGCTCGGTCGGCGAACTTCAAGATCGACCGGATCCATCTCCACAAGTCGACCACCAACCCGCCGGCCACGACGCCGCAGTCGCCGCTCGAGAACGTCGTCGTTCCCCCGCCGCCCGTCTTCGACACGTCGGAGACGCCGGTCGCCGACCCCGAGGCCCCGCTGGGCTCTCAGGCCAGCGCGCCGGAGACGACCTCCAACACGATCATCCCGGTTACCTACACGTCGGACCCGGGAGTGACGTCGGTGGAGCTCTGGGCGAAGGGCCCGGCCGACACCGTATTCGTGCTCGCGGGAACCGACAACACACCGGACACACCGTCGTTCGATCACAACGCCACTCAGGGGGACGGAGCCTACGCGTTCTACACGGTCGCCCACAGCTCCAAGGGGGCCGAGGCGATACCGGATCAGCCTGATGCGACGACGCTGCTCGATACCGTCGCGCCCGAGTCGGCCGCGTCCTCGCCGGCAACATCGACGACACCTGCGATCACCGTGGACTACTCCGCCTCCGACGATGCAAGTGGGCTGAGCGAGGTCGAGCTGTGGGTGAAGGGCCCATCCGATAGCGCGTACGCGTTGGCGGCTACCGACGACACGCCGGCGGAGACCCAATCCTTCCAGTACGACGCCACCGGCGACGGAACGTACAGCTTCTATACGCGCAGCCGCGATGAAGCGGGCAACTACGAGGCCGCTCCGGGCGTAGCAGACACGACCACGGTCCTCGACACCACCGCGCCGGTGTCGACCGCGACACCTCCGGATGAGGAAGAAGAGCCCGTGCCCGTACCGATAACGCAGGTCCAGAAGGACCAATCTGCGACCACGGGAACGAGCGTCACGGCGACCCTCGACTCGACGCCCACGCAGGGGAACAAGCTCATCGCGATCTGCGGGGCAACCGGCCTTACGCTGGCGGAGCAGAACGGACCGGGTGCCGGATGGACGAAGGTCGCCGAGGGGGCCGGACCGAGTGGCTGGCCCTCGGTGGAGATGTGGGAGCGCGTGGCAGGCGCGAGTCAGTCCAAGACCGTCACCTGTACCTCGACTGTTACGGGAACGGTCAGGATCTCGACCTTCGAATACTCCGGTCTCGGGGATTTCGACAAGTCGGCGACCTCTTCTACGGCGAGCGCGACATCGCAGTCGACCGGGACGACCCCGACGACAAGTGTCGCCGACGAGTTGCTCCTCGCGTCGATCCAGCCCTCGGGAACCATCGGGACGTGGGGCGCCTGGACGAACGGGTTCACGCAGCAGACGGATAACTCGCAGCAGTCAACCGCTCACCGGATCGTGGCCTCCACCGGAGCGTATTCAACGACTGCGTCGTGGACGACTGCGAGGAGCGCAGTCGGGATCATCGGGACGTGGAAGGCCGCGAGCAGTGGAACGACCGATCTCTCTGCCATCTCGCTACTCGCCGCACCGGTATCGACGATCGACGTCGGCTACACCGCATCGGATGAGGGCAGCGGTCTGGCGGCCGTCGAACTCTGGGCGAAGGGTCCCGACGACAACGTCTTCCTGCTGGCCGACACAGACAACTCTCCCACCGCGTCCGGGACCTTCAGCTACGAGGCATCGCAGGGCGAAGGTACATACGAGTTCTACACGCGGGCCAGGGATGTAGCGGGGAACTATCAGCCCGACCCCGGCGCGGCGCAGGTGTCCACAGCCGTGCCTATGACCTCGGTAGATGACCCAGACGCCTCGTGGACCTATGCGGGCGGTTCGGGGACCTCAGGGGCATGGCTCACGAGCACGAACTCCCAAGCCTTCGGGGGAAGCTACAAGAGAGAGACGAACGCCGGAGCGACGGCCACCTATGCGGCCCCCCTGGGCGCCACGAAACTCGGACTTCGAGGGTTCAAGGATCCGAACGGCGGACTGATGAAGGTCGCGATCGACGGCGACGCCACGAGGGCCAACCTGCTGCCGACGGCGCAGCAACTCGTCGATGCCGGGACCTTCCCGAACACGATCCTCGTTGGGAACAGGGGCACCCTCCAACCGACCGACCGGGTGTACGACGCCTATGCTGCGACGGCAACGCCCGATACCCAGGAGACCTTCGCGAGCGGCCTGGCCGCCTCCGTTCAGCACCAGATGCAGTTGACGGTCACCGGCTACAAGCGGGCCGCCGCGGGAGACGCTCGAGGTTACGTCTCGGGTGCGATGTACTCGACGAAGCCCCCGCCTCCCGCGTCCGAGGCGGATGCCCCGGCGACCAGCACGGATAACTCCATCCCGATCACCTACACGGCCGATGATGCAGCAGCATCGGTGGAGCTGTGGTCGAAGGGCCCATCCGACTCTACGTTCGG
>JBOGXG010000350.1:0-12275 GCA_050694195.1 Actinomycetota bacterium
GAACGCGCCGTGAACTTCGACGGTTTCAACGGAGCTCGGTTCATGAAGAACACGATCTACGGCTACATGGATGCGACGCTCCATGGGCACCATCACAGCTCGGGCTTCGGGAAGCGCAGCCACTACCACGCGATGAAACCGATGCCGGAAGGCGATGAGCACTCGGAGCACGCGGGGCATGCCGCGAAGGAAGAGTCACACGACAAGATGGACCACACGAAAAGGTTCCACGAAGTCACGATCAAGGACAACAAGATCTACTCGACGAACCTCTGGGCGTTGCGCTACACCGATCAGAACCACGCGGCGAACGACCGGACCGCGAACTCGGAACCCAACGAGGAGTTGAACCTTCCTCACGTGCATCACACGAGGGTCCATCTGAGGAACAACAAACTCTTCGGGTCGGGGCTCATGGTCGACGTCTTCAACGCCAACGACGACCATCACTCGAAGATCGCTCACGGGAGCGTCGACATCAAGAACAACACGATCACGATCGAGCCGCAGCTTCTCGAGTTCTCCGCGGTCGACGGCATCTCCGTGCAGAGGGCCCAACACCTCAGCCTTCGCATCGTCGGCAACACGGTCGAGATGAAGAAGCCCGAGAACGCCAACCTCCTCGGCCAGGGCGAGGGGACCGCGGGAATCTGGATGAACGAGCTGGACGTCGGCAGGGCGTACATCCTCGGGAACGAGTTGAAGGACTTCTCCTACGGGGTGCGAGCGTCCAATTTCACCGAGACCGTCAGATGGTGGGTCCGGGGCCTCAAGACGACGAGGGTTCAGGACCCGGTCTATTACGACAACAGCGTGAAGAGGCAGCCGAAGACGAGGCCGTAAGCGGGGGAGGGCGATCGGGTTCGATACGTTTCGAACCTGATTGCCCTGCTTCGTGTAGCATCGATCCTGGAGGGGATGGTCGGATGGCAGATTGTCGAAAGGCAAAGGGGCGGACCTGTGACTCCTCAAAGACGCAGCGAGTTCGAAACCCAGTGGCCTGAGCTCGCGCGGCGGCTGTCATTTTTCCTGGCGCGCTCCGGCGTGCAGGGCGACATGCGCGACGACGTCATCCAAGATACGGCGTTGCGGTTGTACGGGATGTGGATGAGGGTCGAGAACGATCGCTCCGCGTGGCCCCTAACGAAAACGATCGCCCTCAACATCCTTCGCGATGCGTCGAGGCGCCGGGGCTCGGTCGAGATCTCGTGGGAGGTGCCGGAGCTCGCCGGCCCCCACGATGTCGAGAGTTCCGGCATCGCCCGGATAGAACTGCGCAGGGTCGAGAAGGCTCTGCGCGAGATGAGCCCGGCGCATCGCTCTCTGATCCTCGAAGAGGTCGGTGGCGACGCACCCACCACCCCCACTTCGCCGGCGGCGGAGAAGATGATGCGGATGCGCGCGCGTCGCAAGCTGATCGCCCTCCTCGAGAAGGTTTCGATACTCATCCCCGGCAAGCACACGGGCATCCTCCAGTGGCTATCGGGCCTCGGTGGTTTGCGCGAGGGCGTGGCCGGTGGTTTCGCGTGCTTCCTCTGTGTCGCGCTGGGGACGGGCCTCGTCGTGGTAGGTCCCGGCACGACCGGATCGGCCGAAGCTAAGTCTCGACTGCCCGTCACGGGACCTGCCCTGGATGGCGACGATCTCGAGAGACCGTCGGCGACCACGGTCGCGGTGGACTCGGCCGTGCGGGACGCCTATGGGTTCACTGCCGCGGTCCGGGAGCGAGCTGCCAAGCCCTCCAGCGTGCGCACCTCCGTGCCTGACGACGCGACGGCAGAGACGGGCGGAACCGAGTCCGAGCCTCTCCCCGACGAGGTTCCCGGTACCGGCGTTCACGTTCCGGAGACCGAGGACGTCGAGGGCGTCTCTCCTCCACCGCCACCCGACACGCCGCCGACGAAGACCGGTCTAGAGGAGCAGGTGGAAGAGGTCGTGGAGCGTTCGGAGGACCTCTTGGAGAACGTGAGGACCTCGCTCTAGGACCACCGAGGTCCTTCCCTGATGCTCCGCTGAACCCCGCGCGGTCCTGTACGTTCTCCTCGTGAAAGCAGACGAGGTGCACGAGCGCATGCCATGGAAGCCGTAGGGGTCGGTCTCCTAGGCTGCGGCATCGTCGGAGGAGCCACCGCCCAGATCCTGCTCGAACATGACGCCGAACTACGTCGGCGAGCGGGCATCCCGATCGAGATCCGTAAGGTCGCCGTTCGAAGCCTGGCCAAGGCGCGCCCGGTCACGCTCGGTGCGGAGGTCTGGACGACCGACCCTAACGACGTTGTGAACGACCCCGAGGTCGACGTTGTCGTGGAGGTCATAGGAGGTATCGAACCTGCACGGGATCTCATCCTCGCCGCGTTGAAGAACGGGAAGCACGTCGTCACCGCGAACAAAGAACTGATCGCGAACCTAGGGAAAGAGATGCTCGACGGGGCCGAGGCCGCGCAGCGGGACCTCCTCTTCGAGGCTGCGGTCGGCGGGGGCATACCCATCATCCGCCCGTTGAAGGAATCGCTCGCCGGCGATCGCGTGAAACGGGTCACCGGCATCGTGAACGGAACAACGAACTTCATCCTCACGCGCATGTCTGAAATGGGGGAGACGTTCTCCGAGGCTCTGGGGGAGGCGGAGCGACTCGGCTACACCGAGCTCGACCCAAGCGCCGATATCGAGGGTTTCGACGCCGCCGCGAAGCTCGCGATCCTCGCCTCGATCGCGTTCAACGCTCGAGTTGTGGCCGGAGACGTGAACCGAGAGGGGATCAGCCGCGTTACGCCGGACGACATCACGGCCGCACACGAGCTCGGCTACGAAGTGAAGCTTCTTGCGGTCGCCGAGGATCATCAGGGGCAGGTATCGGTTCACGTCAATCCCGCGATGATCCCGCGCACGCATCCGCTGGCATCCGTGCGCGACGTCTTCAACGCGATATTCGTCGAAGGCGAGAGATCCGGAGAGCTGATGTTCTTCGGCCGGGGCGCGGGGGGCGGCCCCACGGGGTCGGCGGTCGTCGGTGACATCGTTGAGATCGCGCGCAACATACGGAGCGGGGGCCGGAGCGTCGGATGCACCTGCTATCACGACAACGCCGCGATCCAGCCGCGCGATGAGGCGCCGGTGCGCTACTACATCGTGCTCTCGGTGACGGATCAGCCGGGGGTACTGGCGAGCGTGGCCGGTGTGTTCGCCGATCACGGCGTGTCCATAGCGAGCGTCCGCCAGGAGGGGGCCGGGGATGAGGCGACCCTTGTTCTGATCACCCACACCGCAAGCGAGGGCAACCATCAGGCGACCTTCGCCGGCCTCCAGTCCCTCGAGGTCGTTAAAGAGATCGCCTCGCGCATGCGGGTCGAAGGGGCGCCGGAGGAATGACCGGGCCCCTTACCGTGGCCGGGCGCAGGGGGATCATCCGTCGATACTTCGACCACCTTCCGGTGGACGGCTCGACACCGATCGTGACCCTGGATGAGGGGGATACCCCGCTCATCTACTCGGAGAGACTCTCGGCCGAGTCGGGAGCCGAGGTCTGGCTCAAGTACGAGGGCCTGAATCCCACGGGCTCGTTCAAGGACCGAGGGATGACGCTCGCCATCTCCAAGGCTTTGGAGGCCGGCTCGCACGTCGTCGTCTGCGCCTCAACGGGCAACACGAGCGCTTCGGCTGCCGCCTACGCGGCCCGCGCCGGCATGGTGTGCGCGGTGCTGATCCCCGAAGGGAACGTCGCGCTCGGGAAACTCGCCCAGGCTCTGGTTCACGGCGCGCGCGTCCTTGAGATTCAGGGGAACTTCGATCAGGCCTTGCAACTCACGAAGCTGATGGCGGACGAGCATCCCATCACGCTCGTCAACTCGGTGAATCCTTTCCGGATAGAAGGACAGAAGACGGCAGCCTTCGAGATCGTCGAGGCGCTGGGACGCGCCCCCGACATCCACCTGATGCCCGTGGGCAACGCCGGCAACATCACCGCTTACTGGCGGGGTTACAACGAGGCGTTCGAAGCCGGATGGGCGTCGTCCCGGCCCCAGATGAACGGATTCCAAGCCGAAGGCGCCAACCCCATAGTCCGCGGGAGCGTCATAGAAGAGCCGAAGACGATAGCGACGGCGATCCGCATCGGGAACCCCGCGTCGTGGTCCGGCGCGACCGACGCCGCCTCCGCTTCCGGGGGAACGATCACGTCGGTGCGAGACAAGGAGATCCTGGAGGCGTACCGGTCGCTCGCCGCCGAGGGGATATTCGTCGAACTCGCCTCCGCCGCGAGCGTCGCGGGGTTGAGACAGATGAAGGAAGCCGGTCGCCTCCCCCCCGGATCGGTCGTGACTTGTGTCCTCACCGGCCATGGCTTGAAGGACCCGGACTGGGCGATCGCGGGAGCGCCGCGTCCGCAACTGGTGGCCGCAGAGATCGACGCGATCCTCGCTCACCTCGATCTCCGCTAGTGGCGACCCAACCTTCCGCTCTCGACGCTCGACCGGTGCCGTGTCATCCTTTGCCGGAACATCGGACATACGAAAGGCTCTAGATGCCGGCTGCGGTGAAGGTTCGGGTGCCCGCCACCGTCGCGAACCTCGGTCCGGGGTTCGACGCGCTCGGCGCCGCGGTGCGCATGCACCTCGAGGTCGAGATCGAGCCTCGCCGCGATTCGGTTGAGATCCTCGTCGAGGGCGAGGGGGCCGAGGTCCTTCCGCTCGACGAGAGCAACCTCGTCATCCGCTCGATGAACGAGTTCTTCGACCTGGTCGGTCGCCGGCCCCCCGGTTATTCGGTGAAGGTCAAGAACCCGATCCCCCTCGGTGCCGGCTTGGGTTCGTCCGCCGCGGCCGTCGTCGGAGGGCTCTTCGCGGCGCGCGCCGTCACCGGACATTCGGTCCCTCAAGCCGAGATGGTCCAACTCGCGACGCATATCGAGGGTCACCCCGACAACATCCTTCCCGCGCTACTCGGAGGCTTGGTCGTTTGTTACGAGAACGATCGAGCGGAGACGAAGTACTTCCGGCTCGATCCCAGCGACCGCCTCGTCCCGGTCCTGGCGGTGCCGGCCCACGGTTTCTCTACGGAGGAGGCGCGCAAAGCGCTTCCGTCGGACGTGAAGTTCGCCGATGCTCAGTTCACGGCGTCGCGCGCGGCTTTGCTGGTCGCGGCCCTAACGTCGGGCGCGGGGAGCGACGTTCTGGCGGAGGCCATGAACGATCGTTTGCACGAGCCTCATCGATTGAAGTTGATGCCCGAGACGCAAGCCGTTCACTCGGCGCTGCGAGACGCGGGGTTGTCGGTCGCGCTCGCCGGCGCGGGCCCCTCCCTCTTGGTCGTCATTCCACGGCCGGAGGCGGCAACGCGCGCGGAACAGATAAGAAGGGTGTGTCGCGAGAGGAACGCCGGATGGAGGGTTTTCGTCAGCGAATGGGAGCCACAGGGGGCCGAGGCGGACACCCGTTAACGGGGATCCCGAAACGACCTAGAGCTCTTCGGTCTTGACGATCTCGATGACCCCGTACATCCCGAAGTGGACCGTGCAACCGTACTCGTAGAGACCCGGTTTCAGCTTCTCCGTGATGACCAGATCCGTCTGTCCCGGCGTCGTGAGGACGTCCGACATGAACAGTGGCCGCTTGGTCTTCCTATGTCTCTTGATCGAAAGGATCTGGTGAGCGTTGGCGACCACTTCCGCGTCGACGTTCGCGAAGGTGAAATTCGTGCCTTTCTCAACCTGCACAGGCTCGCCCACAACGGTGCAGCCGGACGAGTTGCAGAACGCAGTCCCGGGAAAGAAGGCTCCGTTCGAAAGTGGAGTCCCTCCACCGGCGAAGACGTAGTCGGTCTCGGCATCCATCGCCGCCGGCGACGCAGAGGTAGGTATCGCGAGCCCGACGATTGCCATCGCCGAAACAAGAGCCGACCGTCTCATGCAAGGGAGATTCTCCGGTGGCCTCGGGCCTCCTGCGCAGGCGCCTAAGGCGACGGGGGTGAACCGGGCCTCGGCGCGGGTTCGGAGCGCTCGCCGGTGTCGTCCGCGGGGGCCGCGGGGGGTGGCACGGCCGCAGGCGGGACCGCCGGCTCGATCGGCCGGCCGAGGGGGCCGGAGGCCGGACCCTCGGTAGCGGGCGGTCTCGTGGTCGGGGCGTCATCGTCGGGCGGCTCGGTCCGAACGGTGTCGCCGTCGCGACGACCCGTCCGATCGGCGTCGAGGTCCTGTCGTTCGGTCGGTCCGTCGGCCGCGGAGGCACGTCCGGCCTCGGCTTCGATCGCACGATCCACCGCGGCCGACTCGAGGCTCGTGTGCCACCTCGCTCCGCGGACGCCGCCGATGATGCCTCCCACGAACATCGCGACGAGAGACCCGACTCCAACCCCGGTGCCCCATTCGATGAGGTAGTTGCGTTCCACCGGGAGACGCGTTTCCGTGAAAGGGAGGCCGAGGTTCGCAACGGCGCCCAACGCCGTGGCGATCCCGGCAACGATGGCCGCGAGGATCAAGGCAAGCACGGGGACGAGGATCCCGTGAGCGAGTCCGGCACCGCGTCCCATGCGGGCGGCGGTGTAGCCGCCCCACAGGTAGGCGATGAACTGAGCGACGATGAAGGCGATACCGGCCCCGACGCCGATCTCGACCGTCGTGTCGGAGGTGTCGAGATCGTCGATCGCCTCGATGATGCCGGCCACGAGCGCGGACAGGAGGAAGAGCGTTCCGAGGGCGACGAGGACCCCGGTGAATATCGACAGCAGCGAGATGCCGCCTCGCGCCGCTAAGGGTCCGGTTCGGGCGTCTGCGTTCTTCTTTCCAAACATGACGGCTCCTTGTGGAAGGCCGGGGCTCTAGAGTTGACTATGTTCCCAATCGGGACGGATCCACATCCTCTCTCTTCCGGATAAGGAGATCCCATCCGCTACCTGGTGTTGGTCGACGGCGAGCACTATCCCCCTGTCGTGGAGGCCGCTCTCCGGGGGCTCGAGGCCGAGGGCCACGAGGTGGCCGCGGCGATACTCGTCGGCGGCCGGGAGAAGCTGCCCGCCGGAGGACTGGATGCCTACGGGGACGTCAAAGTCCTGACGGGGGCCGACCCGCGCCTCGTCCTCGACAACGCGATCGTGGATCTTGGCCCCGAGGGCGTTCTCGATCTCTCGGATGAACCGGTGCTCGACTATCGCAGGCGGATGGACCTGATATCTGTCGCTCTTCATCGACGGGTGCCGTACGCAGGAACCGATTTCAGATTCGATCCTCCGAGGCTGGAACGCATCGCAGAGAAACCTTCTATCTCGGTCATCGGAACCGGGAAACGCACCGGCAAGACGGCGGTGGCGGGCTTCGCAGCTCGCGCTTTGAAGGAGCGCGGCCATCGGCCGGTCATCGTGGCGATGGGACGCGGCGGTCCCGCCGAGCCGGAGGTTCTCCACGGGGACGAGATCACATTGGCCCCGCGCGACCTCGTCGAGCTGGCGGCCTCGGGGAAGCATGCCGCCTCCGACTACGTTGAGGACGCTCTACTCGGTCGAGTGAAGACGGTCGGTTGCCGCCGGTGCGGTGGCGGCCTCGCGGGAGGGGTGGAGATCTCCAACGTCGCGGGAGGCGTCCGCATAGCCAACGAGCTCCCGGGAGATCTCCTTCTCTTGGAGGGATCCGGTTCCGCTATCCCGCCCGTTCGTGCCGATGTCGATGTACTGGTGATCCCGGCTTCTATCCCCGAGGAATACATCGCCGGATATCTGGGCTCGTATCGATTGTTGCTTGCCGACTTCGTAGTAGTTACAATGTGTGAAGAGCCGTTCGGTTCTCCCTCCAAGATCTCGACCCTCTTGAAGCTCATCGAGAAGAGGTGGCACTCAGGTATCCAAGGGAAGATCCCTGAGGGGGAGATACAGGTGGTCCGTACCGTTTTCCGTCCCACTCCGACTCGTTCCGTGGAGGGGGCCCGGGTTTTCGTGACCACCACGGCACCAGAGGCAGTGGGGGAAGCCATCAAGCAACACCTCGAGGACGAGCATGGGTGTGACGTGGTGGGCATCAGCCATTCCTTGTCTGATCGGCAGAAGCTTCAAGGGGAGTTACAGGGTCTGGGGGACAGGGCAGACCTCCTCCTCTGCGAGATCAAGGCCGCCGGCATCGATGTTGCGACACGAAAGGCTCTGGAAGAGGGGTTAGAGGTCGTCTACATGGACAACGTGCCACACGGGATCGAAGGCGACGACATGACCGGGATGATCGACGGCGCCGGTCGACTGGCGGTCGCGAGGTTCCAAGCAGAGCGAGAGAAAAGATGAACGAGAAGAGACGCAAGCACATCTTCATCGCGGAAGACGAACACGGGCTTCCATATTCGAAGGGTCTAACCGCGTCGTCACTCATGATCACCGGCCTCGGCCCGGCGCGGTCGTACGCGGTGGCCAACAAGGTAGAGCAGGAACTGCATGCACTCGGAAAGAGATCGATCACGACGGAACGCTTGCGGGACATCACACTCGAGACACTGAGACGTGAGGTGGGGGAACAGTACGCCGCCGCGTTCATCAAATGGGAGTCGGTCGCCGAGCTAGACATCCCATTGATCATCCTCATCGGTGGAGGGACCGGCGTCGGGAAGTCGACGATCGCGACCCAACTCGCGAGCCGTCTGGGGATCACACGGGTCGTTTCGACAGATGCGGTTCGCGAGGTACTGAGGAGCGCCTTCACGCCCGAGATGTTCCCCACTCTCTACGCGTCATCGTTCGAGGCCGACGAGGCGGTGCGACAACCCATCCCTCACTCGGGCGACCGGCTGATCATCGGGTTCAGAGAGCAAGCCGCGGCGGTCGCGGTCGGCGCCCAGGCTCTCATCGATCGCGCGATCGATGAGGGAACCGACATGATCCTGGAAGGCGCCCATCTGGTGCCGGGGTTCCTGTCCAGCGCGGAGAGCGACGATGCGGTGATCGTTCCGATCCTCGTGACCGTCGACGACGAGGAGCTCCATAGGAGTCACTTCTACATGCGAACGCGAGACACCCGCGGACGTCCTGCGGACCGTTATCTAACCAACTTCAAGAAGATCAGGAAGATACAGAAGTACATGGTCTCGTCCGCGCTGATGCGGGGAGTCCCGATCGTCCAGCACTACGACCTTGATGCCACCCTCACCGAGATGATCGAGCACATCATCGAGAAGGCGCTGGAAGCCGCCGAACGTGGCGTCTCCGTCGCGGCGAGTGGAGACGACAAGTTGCTCGAGCGAGCGGTAGAGATCATCGACAGACAGAAAGGCAAGGAGGGGACCAGCGCGCATGAAACTGTTTCTTGACACGGCCAACCTCGACGAGATCCGCGAAGGCGTTCGTTGGGGCGTCCTCAGAGGGATCACGACGAACCCGACCTTGATAGCGGCGGAGGACGCGGACTTCCTGCCGTTGGTCAAGGAGATCTGCTCCCTCGTGGACGGGGAGGTCTCCGTCGAAACCATCGGTGACGACACCGATCTGCTGGTGCGTCAAGGGAAAGAGATAGTTCAGATCGCCGACAACGCCATCGTGAAGGTCGCGACGACGCCGAACGGGCTCGCGGCGACACGGCGTTTGGCCGACGACGGGATCAAAGTGAACATGACGCTTTGCTTCTCTCCGACGCAGGCGATCTTGGCCGCGGAATCGGGTGCGTACATCGTCTCGCCGTTTTTGGGTAGGCTAGACGACATCGCCACGGACGGGCTCAGGCTCTTGTCCGAGATCTGCGAGATCTACGCCGTTCAGGGCTACGAGACCCAAGTGCTGGCGGCCAGCCTCCGTCACCCAGTTCACGTGGTCGAAGCGGCAAGGATGGGCGCAGATATAGCGACGATGCCGTTCAAGGTGTTCCAGGCATTGGTGAAACACCCACTTACCGATGCCGGATTCAAGCGGTTCTTAGATGACTGGGAAGAGGCGAAGCCGAGACTCGGCGAACTTCTTCCCTCGATGCAGGAGGCATAGAGGACGTGGCAGGAATGGATCGCTCGGTACTCGAATCGAAAGCCGTAACCGAGCTCAAGGAGATCGCGAAGTCCCTCGATCTCAAAGTCTCGGGATTGAAGAAGGCCGAGATCGTGAACGCGATCGCCGGTAAGAACAACGGCGGCCAGCCGAGGAACCGCTCCACGGAGTCGAAGAACGACGCTCCTGCCAAGTCACTTCCTCGCGAGAAGGCACCTTCGCCCGACGCGGTCGTCTCCGGAGGCCCCGAGAAGTCCGGTGAGAGCAAGGGACAACAGCCCGATGGCGCAGAGGCGCGGGGCACGCGCGACGAAGGAGCCGTCGATGACCGCGAGCGCCGGGACGACCGTCAGTCTCGTCGGCGACCACAGAACCGGGAGCGGGCGGGCCGTGCGCGCGAGAAGGCCGAACCACGGGGTCGTCGCCGCCGGCGCGGTCGCGGGGGCGGCGGGGGCGGGGTTCCCAGCTACATGCGCGACGAACGCTGGGAGGATCTCGAGGCCGAGGACGATCCCAACGCGGAGGTCCGGACCGGCATCCTCGACCTTCTTCCCGAGGGCTATGGCTTCCTCAGGACGAGCGGGTACCTTCCCGGCGACAAAGACGTCTACGTCTCCGTTTCGCAGGTGCGCCGGTTCCATCTGCGGAAGGGCGACGAGGTCAGCGGTTCCGTCCGCGCACCGAAGGAATCCGAGAAGTACCAGGCTCTGCTGAAGATCCGGACGATCAACGGCGAGGACCCGGAGAAGGCACAGAGGCGACCGCGCTTCGCGGATCTGGTTCCCCTGTATCCCGAGTCACGCCTCACGCTGGAGCAACCCGAGGACCCGCGGGACATCACCCCGCGCATCATCGACCTCATCGCACCTATCGGTAAGGGGCAGCGAGGCATGATCGTCAGCCCACCGAAGGCCGGGAAGACCACGGTGATGAAGGAGATCGCCAACGCGGTCCGCACCAACAACCCCGAGACGAAACTGATAGTCCTCCTCGTCGACGAACGTCCGGAAGAGGTCACGGATATGCAGCGTTCGGTCGATGGCGAGGTCATCTATTCGACGTTCGATCGTCCCTCGGACGATCACATCCAGGTGACGGAGTTGACCCTCGAACGGGCCAAGCGCCTCGTCGAGATGGGCCGCGACGTCATGATCCTCCTCGACGGGATCACTCGTCTGTCGCGCGCTTACAACCTTGCGACGCCGGCCTCCGGCCGGATCCTCTCCGGTGGTGTCGATTCCACGGCGTTGTATCCCCCCAAACGTTTCTTCGGCGCCGCGCGGAACATCGAGAACGGTGGCTCGCTGACGATCCTTGCGACCGCACTGGTCGAGACCGGTTCTCGTATGGACGAGGTCATCTTCGAGGAGTTCAAGGGAACCGGTAACTGGGAGCTGAAGCTCGATCGGAAGATGTCCGAGAAGCGGATCTTCCCGGCGATCGACATCCAGGCATCGGGGACCCGCAAGGAGGAGCTCCTCCTCACGCCCGAGGAGCTGCAACTCGTGTGGCGGCTCCGGCGGGTGCTCCACGCTCTGGCCGACGGAGGTGCGCTCGAGCTGTTGATCGACAAGATGAAGGCCACCCAGGGCAACGCTCAGTTCCTTCGGGAGATAGCGAAGGCCCCCGTCAAGGGGGAATAGTCGGTGCTCGGTCTGGGTTGGCCCCAGTGGCTGACTATCATTGGGCTCGTCGGTGGGCTTCTCCTAACGTTCAAGATCATGGCCAGGGCCTCGTTGGCCTACGCCAGAGCTCGTGAGGAGAGGGAGCGTCGAGCGCTTTTGGAACCGCCTGAGGAGCAAGGTATCTCCTCGTCTGGCGCCGAACCGAACGGAGGAGAGGAACGATGAAGCAAGGGATCCATCCCGAATACACCGAGACACGCGTCACTTGCTCGTGCGGCAACACCTTCGTCACACGATCGGTGAAGTCGGATCTTCACGTCGAGCTCTGCAACATGTGCCACCCCTTCTACACGGGTAAGCAGAAGCTCGTGGATACCGGTGGTCGTGTCGAAAGGTTCCAGAAGAAGTACGCGAACCGGCGTCCCACCGCGAGACCGCAGGAGCAGCCGGCCGAGACCTCGTCTGCCCCTGCCGGGGCCGCCGAGCCTCCGACCGAGACCTAGAACCCACTAGTGCCCGAACATAGCCATCCTCCTCGTCCGTCCATCGGAGGGCAGGCGGTACTAGAAGGTGTGATGATGCGCGGCCCCGCGTCGTGGTCGGTCGCCTGCAGGAAGCCGGACGAGACGATCGTCGTCGAGGCGCATCCCCTCCCGACGTTGGCGGAACGTCACGCCTGGCTAAAGTGGCCTCTCTTCCGGGGCGTTCTGGTCC